>JAIMZO010000004.1 GCA_020054965.1 Spirochaeta sp.
CTATAGCTCCCGCCCTAATATTCTAACAACATACGCTTGAATTATTGCATAGCCCCACACTGTCATTTAAAACTTGAGTATTAGTCCATTTGCATGTCATTTCCCTTGCGGAATACGGGCTTTATTGCTATACTGTTGTTAGAAATAGTTCTAACAACAGGAGCGTCCATGTACATAGGTTATGACATCAAAAATGGTATCAAGTATGCAAAGATCTGCACGGGCAAGCGTGTCAACGGGAAGGTGGTAACCTCCCAGAAAAGCTTAGGGCGCGTTCTGGATGAAGCTGCTGGCATATACCAGAACAGGGAGCGCGGAGTCTTCACCTTCGATGTTGAGACTGGTGAATACGGCACCCCTGATGCATCCTTTGTCCCGACTGGCACCAGAAGGAAGAATGCCCAGGAGAAGCTCATCCTGAACTTCGGGGATGCCTTTGTGCTCGATGAGTACATCAGCAAGGTTGGCATGTGGGACGTGGTAGACAGCCTCGGCTACGGCAACTCCGACACGCTGCGTTCCATGGTTCTCTACTACATTTTGGAGAACCGGTCAAACCAGTTGGCACAGGCCTGGCATGAGGGTTCGTATGCCAGCGTGCGGTACCCGAAAGCCAACCTGACAAGTCAGAGAATAAGCGACTTTCTCTCCTCGATCGGGGATGAGGAGAATCAGAGGGCGTACTTCGCCGAGTATTTCAAGCTGGTCGGGAATCGTCCTGGCGGAGAGCAGGTGATTATCGACAGCACAGGACTGCCCAACAGCATCCACTTCCCACTTACGGCCATCAGCAACCACAATGGCAAGCTATCAAATGAGGTGAGATTGATCTATGTAGTCCAGCAGGGCACCAATCTGCCCTTGTTCTTCCGGTATGTCCCCGGGAACGTCATAGACGTGTCCACCCTCATCCGGACGATAGCGGAACTGAAGGCGTACGGCATCAACACCAAGTTCGCGATCCTCGATGCAGGGTACCTCACCCAGGATAACCTGAGAGCCTTGTACGAGCACAAGGTGTCATTCCTCTCCCGCCTTCAGGAGAACCGCAAAGACTATCGCGAACTCAAGGCAGCGCATCTGGGAAGCTTGGAGTCCAAAGAGCATCTTGTTGAGTACAACAGTCGTTATGTATATGTGAAGAGGGTCAAGGCGACCATTATGGGCCAGCCGGCCTATGCGTACATCTGCCGTGACATGGCCATGAAGAACATCGAGTCATCCAAACTGATGGACCGCGCCAAGGCGCGGGGAATGACGACGGACGAGGTCTTTGAAGCCATGGAAGACCAGGGGGTGTTCATCCTCTACTCCTCACGGCCTATACGGACGGGGGATGTGCTGGAGAAGTACTACATCCGCCAGCAGATCGAACAGGTGTTCGACATCTGCAAGAACAACACGAACTTACTCCCGTTGAGAGTACATGCTGAGGACACCTTCAGGGGGCACCTGGTCCTGGCCTTCATAGCCTCGGTAATCGTCAAGATGCTTCAGGACAGCCTGAAGAAGTCTGGCTGCAGCGTGAACAGGGCACTCTACACCCTGGGACAACAGCACTGCAAGGTCTTCGACGAGGTTGTGCTCCCCTGTGAACCGGTGAAGAAGGTAAATGACATCCTCAAGACCTTGAAGATCAAATGGCCTCTCGAGATACGCACCGATTCCTGACTGGGTTGTTGTTAGAAAATTCAGGCGGGAATTCTAGATAAGCAGATCATCTTCCAAGTGGAGATGGCCATTGCCGATGGCAGACTGGGAAAGGGCTCCCAACTTCCTACCGTTCGAGCGCTGGCGGTGGAATTAAGCATCAACCCGAACACAGTTGCCAGGGCATACGCAGAGATGGAAATCAGAAATATCGTGGTGACCCAACAAGGCTCAGGAACCTTCATCAGTGATAAGGAAGTCAGTATTGATGGGATCGAACGGGAACGTATCCTTTCCCAGATCACCAAGGAATATATGACAAAAGCTTTCTCCTATGGATTCCAGCCAGATGAGTTGATCGCGGCCATCAAGGACATGGGAAATGAAGTACATACACAAGGGGAATAATCATGAACCTGTACAAGAAAAAAATTGAGCGCATCAAGAACATGAAGGGTTTCGTTTTGAAGAAGGACTTCAACTACGGAGCACTTTCCTTCCTGGTGTTGGCACTCTTTCTCGCTGGAGGAGCTATCCTTCAACTCTTGCTCTACCCTACCATGCCACATGAGGCGCTTGTCATGGTGAGCACTGCGACATTTACAGCAGCAATCCTCATCGCTCTCTTCCCCCTGTGGACATTGGTGATGGCAATCATCCTGATCCTGTGGGTCTGGGTGATCGGAGATCTTTCATTGTATCTCTATCCGATCACCGCCCTTTCCTCGCTTGGGCTTCTCATCTCATCCTCTTTCCAGTTGGTCTACCACTGGGACAAGGTCATCATTCTGAGGTTGGGAAAGTTTCAGACGGTCAGGGGACCTGGGCTATTTTTCCTAATCCCCTTGGTCGACCGCGCTGCTGAGTTCATCGATACCCGTATCAGGGCAACTGACTTCAGTGCCGAGAAAACACTCACCAAGGATACTGTTCCTGTCCATGTGGATGCCTTGGCATTCTGGATGATCTGGGATGCAAAGAAGGCAATTCTGGAAGTAGAGGATTACACAGAGGCAGTCATCCTATCCGCCCAGACAGCACTTCGCGATTCCATCGGCAAGCACTATCTGAGAAGTCTACTCAGCGAACGTGAAGAGCTCGGACGGGAGATACAGCAAGCCCTCGATGCCAAGACCAATCCATGGGGAGTTACCATTCTCTCAATAGAGATTACCGATATCATCATCCCAAAGGAACTGGAGGATGCACTGAGCAAGCAAGCACAAGCTGAGCGAGAGAAGGAATCGAGAATCATATTGGGTGCTGCAGAGGTGGAGATTGCCAAGAAATTTACCGAGGCTTCAGCTGAATATGCCAATGACCCGATCGCACTGCAACTCCGGTCGATGAATATGGTGTATGAGGGAATAAGGCAGAACAACTCAATGATGTTGATGCCGGCCTCAATCCTGGAACATATGGATTTCGGGGCGGTGATGGGAACAGCGGCAATGCAGAAAGTAGAACAACAGGCCAAACGAAACAGTGAGAAGGAAGTAACAGAAGAGGAGCATGATCAGACTTGAAAAAGTATCGAGAAACTACAAGACAGGTGAAACGGTAGTAAAGGCATTGAAAAAAGTTTCCCTGGATATTGAAGCAGGTGAGTTTCTCTCCATTGCAGGGCCCTCAGGATCTGGAAAGACCACGTTGCTCAATCTTATTGGTTGTATAGATGGCTTGGATGAAGGAGAAATTTTCATCAATGGTGATGCAATCAGTACAATGGACAAGGTTGAGAAAACAGCATTCAGGAGAAATAATCTTGGCTTTATTTTTCAGACCTACAACTTGATCCCTGTCCTCTCCGCCTACGAGAATGTCAGTTTTGTACTCTCCTTGCTTGATGTCAGCGAGGGTGAGATCAAGAGACGCACCTATGAGGTACTCAAGGAAGTTGGTCTTGAGGGGATGGAAGACCGACGTCCCGCCAAGCTCAGCGGCGGGCAGCAGCAGAGGATAGCCATCGCCCGCGCGCTCGTAAAGAACCCACAGATCATCCTCGCTGATGAACCGACTGCCAATCTGGATTCCAAGACTGGGGAAGAGATTCTCAAGCTGATGAAACGCATGAACGAGAAGTATCATACCACATTCATCTTCTCCACTCACGACCAGATGGTCATGGACTACGCCTCCCGCCTTGTGCAACTGCATGACGGGGCCATCGTCAGTGACGAGAGGAGGCGATAATGAAATTTATCCTGCAATTGGCAGTGAAGAATCTCAGTCGCTACAAGCGGCGTACGATTATCACATCGGTGGCCATCGCAATTGGATTGATGATGTATATCATCGTTGATTCCATCCTCGGGGGTGCTACGCTGGAATCAATGCGCAACCTCCGTTGGTATGAGACCGCCTCCCTGCGTATCTATGCTGATGGATACTGGGAAGATCGTGCGTATCTTCCTCTAGAGGCCAGCATAGAAAATCCTGAATCCATCATTCCATTGGTAGAGGAAGAACAAGGAATGGCAACAGTCAGGACCACCTTTGCCGCTGAGATGATTCTCTATAGTGATGACTTTGGTGAAGACGGCAATATGAGTGTCAAAGTGACTGCCATCGATCCAGAACAAGATTTCGAAGTCTATCGTTTCGAGGATACCTTGGTGAAAGGACGACACCTTGAACCGGGGGAGATGGACGGAGTGGTATTGGGCAGCTGGTTTGCTGAGGACATAGGGGCAGAGGTCGGCTACTGGGTTACGTTCCTCACCAGGGGCAAGGGAGGCTTCTATGAGGCCTTCGACATGCAAATTGTCGGTATCGTGAACTGCCCCAACCCCAATGTGAACCGAACACTCATCATGATGGATATCACAGCTGCAGACATGTACCTTGGAATGGAGAACTCGGTGACAAGTATCGATATCGTCTTCCCTGAGAAAACCAACCTTGAACAGGCGAAAGCCACCTTGCAAGCAAAACTCCCTGAAGGGTTCAGTGTCTTCACCTGGGAAGATCTTGCTCAAGACTACCTGGCACTGGTGGAAGCAAAGCAAGGGGGAACCGGGATGATTCTCTTCCTTGTCTTCATTATCGCAGCTGTGGGAGTCTCCAACACCATGTTGATGGCGATGTATGAGAGAATGAGAGAGCTTGGCATGATGCGTGCCCTCGGTATGCGGGACCGGGACATCCTTCTCTCCTTCCTCTTTGAGGCCGGAGGTATCGGACTCATTGGGTCAGTCGTGGGAATCGCGCTGGGAAGCCTGGTGAATATCTATCTGGTGAACACAGGCTTCGATTTTGGTTTTATGTTCAGGGACATGGATATAGGATTCAGGATTTCGAGTGTCATGCGCGGAGCATGGAACTTCACCACCATACTCAAGGCATTCACCGCCGGTATACTCCTCTCCATGCTTGTAGCAGTTCTGCCCATCAAGAGGGCCCTGAAACTCGACATTCCCACATGCTTGCACCATCAATAGGAGAAGACGATGACGATTAAATTACCCGCTGTAGCTTTCCGCAATGTGTTCAGGAATCTCCGTCGCTCCATCCTCTCGGCTGTAGCAATTGCTGTTTCGGCAATGGCAATCATGGCACTGCTAGCCTTGCTGGAGACCATGGAAACAGACATGGCGACCAATCTTACCAGCTATTACACCGGAGAGGTAAGAATCAGACATGCAGACTTTGGGAAGTATGAACGATACAACCCACTGCACCTAAGCTTGGATACAGAGGAGGTGATTTCTGTTGCCTCTGCTGTCGAGGGAGTAGAGGCGGCTACCCCGCGGATCAACTTTCCGGCCAATCTGTACATCGACGAGAAGAACAATGGGGTCATGGGAGTTGGTGTTGACTTCAACTCAGACCAGGCTTTCATCGACTTTACTGCAATCATGGATGAGGGAAGAATACCTGAACCTGGAGCCAATGAGCTGTTGATGGGCAAATTCCTTGCCCATGACCTTGGGCTCTCAGTGGGGGACAAGGTGACCATGCTTACCTCCACTGCACTGAGGGGTTCCAATGCCATGACTTTTACCATTGTTGGTATTGCAGCCTTCCCGGTGGGAGGACTGAGTGCCAAAACGGTGTATGTTCCCATTGACCGGGCCCAATACCTCCTGAGGATGGATGGCCACAGCCAAGAAATCCTATTGCTCACCGAGGATGGATACAAAGAAAGAGATGTAGCAAATGCAGTGAAAACTGCCCTTCAGGAACAGCTTTCCCTTGAGACTGAAACACGGGCATGGAAGGATCTGAATATGATGTATTCATTCCTCTCCATTGCCAAGTTCATCTACTATGTGATGGGAGCCATCTTCTTTGTTCTGGGAAGTACGGTCATCATCAATACCACGATGATGGTTATCTATGAGAGAGTTCGTGAGATTGGAACACTGGGTGCCCTGGGAATGCAAGGGAAGGAGCTCACCAGGCTTTTCCTCTTGGAAGGTACATTCATCAGTATCGCCGGTTCCACGCTCGGTACACTCTTTGGGGTCTTGATCGTCTACATATTCAGCAAGACAGGAATCAATTTTACTGAAGCGATGAGTGGTGTCGATATGGAGGTATCCTCCATTCTCTTCCCACGGGTCAACTGGTTCACCGCTCTCTTTGTATGGATCTACGCAATCGTCATCGCATCGCTCTCTACGCTCATTCCATCCCGAAAAGCTTCAAAAATAGAAATTGTGGAGGCACTACGCTATGTCTAAGCATATTATCATGGTCCTGCTTGGACTCACCATACTCTTCCTGCCTGTCTCCCTGTTTGCAATCACCGCCGAGGAGATTGTCAGGGAGATGGATGCACAGGCTACCTTTAAAACCTCCTACTCCACCGGATCAATCAAAACGACAGATCGGTTTGGAACAAAGGAGAGTACCTTCAAGGCTTGGTCACGAGGAACAACCGATTCGCTTATTGAATTCACCAGCATCGCTGAACGAGGACAAAAAATTCTCAGAACCAAGGGAAGCCTCTATCTTTTCTACCCTGATGCCGAGGAGTTGATCAGGTTGCAAGGAGCGGCACTCAGACAATCGGTACTTGGCAGCGACCTCTCCTATGAGGATATGACGGAAGAGAAAACAACCCTTGATGACTATCATGTGACACTCGATGGCAGTGAGACCATCAATGGGAGGGATTGCTATATCCTGACCCTTACGGCAAAAACAAGGCAGGTTGCCTACCCTGTCCAGAAGATCTGGGTGGACAAAGAAACCTTCCTGACATGGAAAGGAGAGTATTCCACCAGCCACGGTCGCCTGCTCAAGGAGATGGAGGTACTCGACACCCTGGTGGTGGATGGGAGGACCATACCAAAAGAGACCCGAATCGAGGATGCGATGAAGAGTAATAGTGCAACATGGATGACCCTCGACACCTTGGAAGTAGACATCACACTCGATAGAAACCTATTCACCTTGGAGAATCTGACATGGTAAGAAAGCCTCTGTTTCTATTACTCCTGCTTTGTATCACAGCCATGCTTTCTGCTGCTGAAAACCCTGTAGTGGAAATGCAGTTGCTCAGCGCATTCAGCTACACGCCGAATACTAGCCAGTGGAATGAGACGATGGCCCCCTCCCTGAGTCTCTCGATCAGCTCAGGAAGGAGTGGCGATGTACGCGGGGAAGTGGTCCTGAAAACCCCAGACTTAATGCTCTTCACTACTGCTTCTGCCTCTGATATTTATGAAGAAATCCTTCACAAGGCTTACTTCAAGGTTCGTTTCCCTTCAGTCCGCCTGACGGCAGGAAAAACCCGCCTCTCATGGGGGGATGGAATACTCTTCAATGCTGGGGATGTGCTCTACGGGAGTAATGACACCTCTGTGACCTTGACCCAATCAGAGCTGAGGAATGAGACAGGACTCCTGGTAAGCCTGAACTATCCCCTGGGGTTCTTCAGCTTTGCTGAAGCTGTAGTACTTCCCTCACCGGACAATACTATCGAGCATATGGGAGGAGGAGCTCGCCTCTACACTACCGTTCAGGAAACCAAGGTGGAGGCAGGCTATCTCACCAGTTATGAGAGTGAGCGCCTGCATAAGCCCTATATAAGCCTGCAGGGAAACATAGGACCGGACTGGTACCTGTCCTCTTCCCTTGCCATTCCACAGAGTGGAGCCATTGGTGAAGAAACACTGGATTCCTGGGTAATTACCGGTGGATTATTCCACATCCAGTATCTGGAGAATGATAAGAACGTATCCCTCCGCATGGAATTCCTTACCCGCCCTGCAGGAAACTGGGAAGCAGAAAGCCAAGACGATAAGGACTGCCCACTCTTGCTCTACCCTGAGGTGGTGTATACCCCTTCTTCCAGTCTCTCCTGGTCCCTGAGGACGATCATCAGTCCGTTGGATCTCTCCTTCAATGCAACATTCGGGGTAAACTGGGCAGTACTTGAAGGCTTCAGCCTCCTGGGCTTCCTCAGTGCTCCTGTAGGAGAGAAAGGAGATTTGTTCAGTTGGAATAACCAAGTTATCCATCCTACTATTGGACCAATTGATGAACGTATCTCATTGACCATAGGAGCATCCTGGATCTTCTAGCGGAGAATTTCCCCTTCCGTGGAGAGCGTTACCACGGCAAGGGGGATAATCTTCCCACTGGTTGCAATGGCACGTTTCACTGCCCCATCGAGCCCTCCACAGCAAGGCACTTCCATCCTTGCAACAGTAACGCTCCTGATATCATGATGCTTGAAAATATCGGTAAGCTTCTCTGCATAATCCCCTGCATCGAGCTTTGGGCAGCCGATAAGGGTGACTCTGTTCTTGATGAAGGTATTATGGAAATCACCATAGGCGTAGGCTGCACAGTCAGCGGCAATAAGCAGGTCAGCATTGTTGAAGAACCCAGCATTCGGGGCAGCCAGCTTGATCTGCACCGGCCATTGACGGAGCTGGCTCTGTAGTGGTGCAGCATTCGTATTTTGTGAGACAGGTTCTCTCTTTTCTTCCCTTTTCATCACATTGATCTGGCTTCCAGGGCAGCTGAATACCGGCTTATCCGCTTCCATGAACTTCTCTACCGCCTCATGGTCAAATGCAGGAGCCTCGCGATCTTCGAAGGTGATTGCTCCAGTTGGGCAGACTGGCAAGCAATTGCCCAACCCATCACAGTAGTCTTCTCGTAGCAATACCGCTTTTCCGTTTACCAGACCAATTGCTCCCTCTTGGCATGCACTCACGCACAAACCACACCCATTACATAGCTCTTCATCTATAGTTATCATCTGTCTGATCATATTGACTCCATTGTCTTGTTATATGGGTTATGGTACCATGTGCTCATCTATTGATATGTTGGATTTACAACAAAATATAAGGTGGTTTATGAACATCAACGAGGTACTACATCATTCTCATCTCTTCAAACAGATAGGAGCACAGGAACTGCCCCACTTGCTTGGCTGCTTGAAAAGCAGGACCAGCAATTTCCCCAAAGACTACACCATCATTGATGAAGGGGATTTCACTGATGAAATGGGCATCGTAATCCAAGGATCAGTGAATATCGTCCGTCACGATTTCTGGGGGAACAGAACAGTTGTGACCAATATTGGGGTGGGTGATACCTTTGCAGAGACTGTTGCCTTTACCCAGTCCCCCAGTGAAGTTGCTGCCATCACATCCCAGCCCACCACCATCCTATTCCTGAACATCAATAAAATTGTAACCACCTGCAGTATGAACTGCGTGTATCATCATATGTTGATCGAGAACCTGGTTAGATTATTCAGTCACAAGAACCTGGAGTTGATGAAAAAAATCAATCACATCACGAAGCGTAATACGCGGGAGAAACTACTTTCCTACCTCTCTGCTGAATCGAAGCGGCAGGGAAACAAGAAGACATTCACCATTCCTTTTGACCGGCAACATCTTGCAGACTATCTCTGTGTGGAGAGAAGTGCGATGTCCAGTGAACTCTCAAAGATGCGCAGTGAAGGATTAGTGGATTATCATAAGAGCACATTTACCCTGCTTGAGGAGAATTGATCATGAAAAGAATAACCGTATACGCGATACTTGCAACCGCCTTGGTGTTGCTCACCTCCTGTGCCACGGCAAGAAAGCCTGATGCAGTTCCACTGTCCATTACTGAGTCCCCGCATGAGCAACTGTTAGTGCTCTCTGTTAATCGGGGGATGCTTCAGGACGCGGGATACTCCTTGGGTGATATCGTAACAATCGAGCTGGAAGGAATGCTGATCCATGCCCGTTATAGCCTTGAAGCCAGAGAGGGATACACAACCCTGGTGGCAACTGAAGAGTACTCATTGCTGCATCTTCCCAAGGAACTTCAGGAAGGAAGCACAGGAATCCTGTTTCCCTACCGAAAGGATTCCTCCACGATCAACACCAAGCTTAATGTGACAGGGAATTTTGTATTTACTCTATAGGCAGCATACCTGCTCCTGGAACAAGAGCAGGTATAAAACGTCTTTGTGTTCCTACAGCGTACCGAGAAGGTTTACCATCTCAATCGCTGAGGTTGCTGCATCAAATCCCTTATTCCCTGCCTTTGTCCCTGCTCGCTCTATGGCTTGCTCTATGGTATCTGTGGTCAGGACCCCGAATATTACAGGTTTAGCAAAATCCAGAGAGATTTTTCCAATTCCCTTGGAAACCTCATTTGCAACATAATCAAAATGGGGTGTACTTCCGCGAATCACGCATCCAAGGCAGATGATTGCATCATACTTCTCCGTCATAAGCATTCTTTTAGCCACCAAGGGAATCTCAAATGCCCCGGGACACCAGGCAATATCGACATCATGCTCGTTAACCCCGTGACGGGAAAGTGCATCAAAGGCACCATCAACCAACCTGGAGGTAATGAAATCATTGAACCGCGCCGCTACAATCCCGAACTTTTTTCCTTCTGCAACCAGATTTCCTGAAAATACTATCCCTTCGTTCATTGGTAATTTCTCCTACTGATCATTGAATCTCTGCTTATGAAAAAACATGTCCCATACGCTGTGCTTTCGTATCCAGATAGTGTCTGTTTGATGCGTTGGGGGGAATGACCACTGGTACCCGCTCAGTAACGGTAATGCCCCACTCCTCCAACTCAGCTTTTTTCTGGGGGTTGTTGGTAAGCAAGCGAATCTTCTTTACTCCCAGATCTTTCAGCATATCTGCACCTACAGAATACTCGCGTTCATCAGCGGCAAAGCCCAGTGCTAGATTTGCATCTACCGTATCATGACCTTGCTCCTGTAGATGGTATGCTCTCATCTTATTCGGCAAGCCGATACCTCTTCCTTCCTGACGAAGATACATAAGGATACCAACCCCTTCTTCTGCAATCATTTTCATGGATTTCTCCAGTTGCTCCCCACAATCACAACGCAAAGAGTGAAAGACATCCCCGGTCAAACACTCTGAATGCATCCTTACCAACACAGAAGGTGTTTCAGCTACCTGTTCATGATCACCCATGACCAATGCCATGTGATGTTGGCCTGAAGGAAATTGATAATAGGTATAGGCCGTAAACGTTCCATACTCAGTAGGCAACGTTACCTCTGAATCTCTCACCACATACTCCCTACCTTCTTTCCTCCATGCAATCAGCTGGGCAACGGTGATGATAGGAAGCTCATGATTCTTGGCAAACACCTGCAGATCCCCGGTTCTTGCCATCGACCCGTCATCCTTCAGGATCTCACAGATAACAGCTGCAGGCTGCAAACCTGCAAAGCGTGCCAAATCTACCGCAGCTTCTGTGTGGCCAGGTCTTGTGAGAACTCCACCATCTGCTGCAATAAGGGGGAACACATGCCCTGGTACGCGGAAATCTGCTGCGGTTGCCCCTGGATCTGCCAATTGCTTGATACTCAATGCACGCTCTGCAGCACTGATTCCTGTGGTGGTAGTCATATGATCAACAGAAAGGGTAAAAGCGGTCCCCATTGGATCCCTGTTGCGTTCTGTCATCGGTATCAGATGGAGACGATTCGTGATGGTTGCGTCCAAGGGGACACAAACCAGTCCTTTTCCATGGGTCACCATAAAGTTTATGATCTCAGGGGTTGCAAACTCAGCGGCAGCAATGAGGTCTCCCTCATGCTCTCTGTTCTGGTCATCAACAACCACAACCATCTTTCCTCTTCGGATAGAAGCCAAAGCTTCTTCAACCGGCGAAAATTCCATATATATATCCTCCATTTCCACTTAACGGGAAAAACCTTGCTTCTGTAAAAACCCTAGGTTCAACGAACCTTCCTTTTTGTCTGCATACCGGGTACCCAATAGTTGGTTTACATACTTCCCTATCTGGTCGCATTCAATATTGACGATATCCCCGACTCTTTTCCCCGTAAGTGTCGTATGCTTTTGGGTATGTCCGACCAGGGACACCGTAACCTGATTACCTGCCTGTTCCGCTACGGTGAGACTGATGCCATCCACTGCAATGGAACCTTTCGGGATCACAAAAGGAAGAAGTCCCTTTGGGATTTGCATGGTTACCAATCGAGCATCTTGTTTTTGTTGCAACTTCACGATGCTTGCTGTTCCATCCACATGACCGGAGACAAGATGGCCTCCCAGTCTATCGGCAAGCCGCATCGCCCGTTCAAGATTGACCGAAGCCCCCGGCCTGAGAACTCCCAGGTTGGTTGTCTCCAAGGTAACAGGCATTACCTCTGTATCGATGCTTTGCGGTGAATAGTTGATAATGGTCAGGCATACACCGTTTACCGCAATGCTGTCTCCAAGAGCAAGGCTGTCTTGCACGTTGTGGCACCGGATTTTCAGGGATTTGCCTTGCAGGGCAACGACAGAGCCCAATTCTTCTATCAATCCTGTAAACATGGTGTACTCCCCACGGGATATGCTTCAATGAGAATGTCTGGGCCAAGGTGTTCAACAGCAGTGATGGTCAGTTGAGCCGCATCAGACAGGGAAGTTATGCCTTCGCCCTCTACAGGGGTTCTGGCATCCTTTCCACCAATGACCAGCGGAGCAATGAATGCCAAGTATTTCTGGACCGCTTGCGCTTGGATGAAGGAATCGGCCAATGTTCCGCCTCCCTCAACAAACAGGCTATCGACTCCCCTTTCTCCAAGTATCTTCACTACCTCCCTGATGCGCTTGGCCTGGTCTTCTCCAGGTACTTTCAACACCTCAGCACCGGCGCTACGTAACGCTTTCTCCTGTTCTGGAAGTGCCTTTTCAGAGGTAACAATCATCACCGGAGCCTCATCTATTGTCCTGATCAAACGGGAATTGAGTGGTGTCCGTGCGCGACTGTCCATTACAATCCGTAAAGGATTGTGACCATTCCTTCCCTCCATGCGCGTGGTCAGAACAGGATCATCCGCCAAGACGGTACCGATCCCAACCATAATTGCTGCATACCTGTTTCTTAATCGATGCACATATGAACGCGACTGTCCAGAGGTGATCCAGCGGCTCTCTCCTGTCTTGGTAGCAATCTTGCCATCAAGACTCATCGCTGTTTTCAGTAATACAAAGGGAGTTTTCGTCGTGATGAAATGAAGAAATATCTCATTCTGCTTTCTCGCTTGTTCAGCTGAGAGCCCGCAGGAGGTCTCAATGCCTTGTTCCTGTAGGTAGGCAAGGCCTTTGCCCTGCACCAAGGGGTTGGGATCAGAAATGGCACAAACAACCTTTTTGACATTTGCCTTGGCGATGGCTTCGGCACAGGGAGGGGTCTTTCCATGATGAGAGCATGGTTCCAGCGTCACATAGAGGGTACTTCCCTCTGCTTCCACTCCTGCTTCACGAAGTGCATATATCTCAGCATGGGGACCTCCGTATGCTTGATGGTATCCTTCCCCGATGATCTTCCCTTGCTTTACCAGGACTGCACCGACCAAAGGATTTGGGCGTGTCGCACCGCTACCCCATTCGGCAATCTCAAGAGCCCGAGTCATGTATTGTAAATCGCTTTCCATGTACATCCCCTTGAAGTCAATCCTTCAAGGTATTTGCATTGCATGGATAAAAAGAAAAACACCATGTGCCAGAAAACATTCCTGGGACATTGTATTTCAATTCTTCTTCCATCCAGACTTTAACTGTCGGCTTCGGAATTTGACCGAATCAACCCAAGGGGCTCGCGGGCTTGCAGTATTACTGCCTACCGCCGGTAAGGAATTACACCTAACCCTGAAGAACTTATAGTACACAACCATACGTATAGCTGCGTTTGTCTAACCATATACATTTCACTTTATGGTGTCAACAGTCCTATAGCCAAGCTTATAACAATACATCCTTTCATCCAAATTCAATGATAGGCCTCTTGGATGTAACCGGATGGGTATACCGGGAGCGAAGCACCGGATGAGAGAAAGGATGATGGATTCATCCCCCTTGGAGGGGCTGTCACTAAGTGCATCTGTACATATCGATGACGGTAGCTAAACCATTCCATTCCTGGCAGCAGGAACCTATGATCTGATCATCGTTGGTGTTGATGAAGAGGGAGTATATACCGTTATTGATGAAACTACCTACAGCGATGTTGCAGTGGAGTCAGAATTGACGGAGGTTCAGGATATCACTCTCACTTAAAATGTTACATTTGCGTGAGGACAGCACTGAGAGAGGAGTACCCCAACTCCTCTCTCTTCTTGCAATCAGTATTTCTTATTTGGTAATCTGCACCGGTTCAGAGAGGATATCAAAGGTATCACAGACTGTTTCCAGGAAG
The DNA here is from genome assembly GCA_020054965.1 of Spirochaeta sp. The sequence goes on from JAIMZO010000004.1 coordinate 14,329, forward strand.
AAAATCCTGATGCTTTGCAAGTCCATATCCCCATCATAGATTCCCTGGTCCTCACGGGTACTGTCAGAGTACACAAAACCCCTGAGCTCTGAGAAATTCCCTTTGGTCTGGTACTCGTCCTGCAACTCCCTCAAGGATATTCCCATCGTATAGGAGAGCGCTCTGAGGTCTTCCTTTTCAAGAGAAACAGCCAAGATAATAGCTCCATCTCTCTTCACTATCATCGAGTAAGGGATGGAAACAAGTTGCTCACCATTCCTGCATGCGGGATTCTTGAGCAAGGTGCAGACCAAGGGACCGCACTTCCATATTTCATCAGGCATGATACCATCTCTCTCATCTGGAAAGGTGTGCCAGATAAGGGGATCAATCATGGGCTGGATAGTAGCATCTAGGTTCATGGGAGCCTCCTCATAGAGAGTATCCTTTGTTGCTGGAAAGAGGCAAGCACTCTCTAGATTCTTTGCAACAGTTGTTCAATTGTAAGATTCCCCAACGCAGCAACGCCCTTATCCTGGACCTGCCCAGCTACCGCCTCACCGGCAGTATCGTGCTCAACCTCATCGATGGTTTCCATACCATACAACCCTCTTACCAAGTCCTGGAGACGAAGGGTATCAAGCGGTTGCTTGGGGATATAACTGGTTTGACTGTTGTTGGTGGGGGTGATGAACTCCAGTTTAGTCAGGAGTCCCAGGAAACCCTGCAACCGATTGTAGGGAATCGCGAGGCGGTCAAGCAACTCCTTGGTGGAGGTAGCACCCTTCCCTTCACGAAAGTTGCTCCCAATGAGCATCATGATGTTGGTCCCTTCAGATAACTGCAGTGCTGGGCTTTGGGGCAACCCACGGAAACTGGAAACATCTGGCTTGAACTGGTGCACATAGGCAAGCTCCACACTGAAGAAGACTGTTGCCCAAAAAACATAACAGAAGAACAAAAACAGGAAGATGGCTGCAAATGATCCATAGATGACAGAGAACCTGCTCGCCATTGATGTCAACAAGGAGGTCAGCTTGCTGAATATATTGATCACCAACAACCCTGCAATGCTCCCAAAAATTGCTGAATCGAAACGGACCCTTGTATTGGGAACAAGGTATATGAGCATGAAAATAACCAAGGCCAAGATGAGGCTCGGGGCAATGGAAGTGACAACAACAGACCATCGGCCCAAAGTCACACCAATCAGATTGAGGTACCAGGAAGTAAGAATGGATTGTGCACTTACATACGCTGCAAGCAACAAGGTTGCTACGATCAGGAATGAAATATAGCCTGCAAATCGTTTCAGGGCGTTCCGACTTCTGCTTGAGCGGTATATCCGGTTGATTATACTCCATACCTTGTCGATCAAGAGGACCATGGTAATCAGGAAGGATATAAGCCCCACAACTCCCAGACTGGTCGCATTACGAGTGTATTGGGTCAAGAGGATCATCAGCTGCCCACCTGCCTCCTCTCCTGCCAGCTCCGCGAACCACTGGGAGAGAAAGTTCACCAACGGTTCCATAACACCAAAAGCATTGAAGATAGTGAAGAGAAAGGTTGCAGCAGGAACAATTGCCAAGAGTGTGGAGTAGACCAATCCCGAAGCAGAGTTGAGAAAGTTATCTTTCATGGCCTGTCTAAATACGGCTGAGAAAAATGCACTCAGCCGCTTGAGATTCTGCTGAACGGTACTTTTATAAGACATGGTCACAGCCTCTGCTTCATCCAGGAATAGAGGTATTGTGCCGTTTGGTCCCTATTGGTTTCCTGCAATAATTCATGCCTTGCGCCTTCAACCAAATTCAGGGTGATGTCAGAGATGCCACAACTACGGTAGAACTCGTATACCTTACGTACTCCCTTGGAGAAACCTCCTACTGGATCCTCACTCCCACTGATGATCAAGAGAGAGAGATCAGAGGGAAGCTTCTTCGCCATCTCAGCATCATTGGCAATCTCCACCCCATCCAACAAGTCAGCAAAGAAACCCGAGGTACAGACAAATCCACACAAGGGATCCTCTATATACTTCGCTACTTGTTCTTCATCCCGACTCAACCAATCGAATGATGTCTTTGCATCAGGAATCTTCTTGTTGTATGCGCCAAAGCTCATCTTATCCAATTGTGTATCGGGATGCTTTGAACCATGTTTGCTGACATGACTGCGGGCAATCATCTTGCCAATCTTTCCAAGCAATCCTTGGGAAGCACCCGTACCCATGAGTATCACACCATCAAAAAGGTCAGAGTATTGCACCATGAGACTTCTTGCGAGAAAAGAACCCATGCTATGGCCAAGCAAGAAAAGACTGTGACTGGGATATTCAGCTAGGATGATATTCGTCAACTCATAGGCATCTTTCACCACTCGCTGCCAACCATCACGCTCGGCAAACCAACCAGGGGTCTCTCCATCCCTTTTCACAGTCTCTCCATGCCCTCGATGATCAGGGGCATAGACGGCAATTCCCTTAGAATTCAGAAATGTGGCAAATTCATCATATCGTTGGCTATGTTCAGCCATACCATGAAGAATGAGAAGAACAGCCTCAACCTGTGACCCCTCTGGAACCCATACGCGATACATTACGCGTTTTCCATCGCTGCAAGACAGCTCACGGATGGTAGCCATTTGAGCCTCCTTCCCTATATATTTTTTTATATAATTCTCGTATTATACTACCAGTATTATTCATACATCACAAGAAGCATTTGACTTTAGCCAAGAAAAATCAGGAGATTTCATGTCCAATACTCTCTTGCTTGCCAGCGATATACATGGCTCGATTGACGCACTCACTCTTCTTGAGCAACGGGCAAGTGAGCACCAAGCAGCATCGATCTTGATTGCAGGTGATCTCTGTCCCTCTGGTCACTCACATTTCCAGATACTACTCAGGAATATCCCACAACTATTCCTGGTAAGGGGCAACTGTGACAGCAGCTATGACTTCAGCGATGCAGGAATACCCCTACCTCCCCAGAATAGACGCATTGAATGGCAGGGACGGTCCATATTCATGACCCACGGGGACAGGATTCACTCTCCTCTTGGTCAGAATCTGAAAGCAGGGGACATTTTTATCAGCGGTCATACCCACATACCAAGACTCCAGAAGGGAGAGGATGGGGTCATCTGGGTGAACCCTGGGTCAACAACCTACCCAAGAACACCCCTCGGTCCTACCTTCGCTCTATTGGATGAAGAGGGAATCAATATACGCTCACTTACTGATGACCAACCAATTGCCGGTTTTCAATTCTATTTTCTTCCTAGGGCCGACCAGTAAGCATCAAGCAGCCGAGCCAAGGGAACTACCTGGGCTGAGCGAAAATTGCTCTTCCCATTGACCAAGAGCTGGTCAGGGAGCGAGCCATAGCAACCCTCGCGATGCAGGAGTCCATCATCAAGGGCTGCTTGCAGATGCAGAGCCTCTTCCCCATAGGAGCGCATGGCATGTGCACTGATCTCATATCCCTCTCCCAGTGAGGCCAATAAGGCCAACCTTGAGAAGTTCTTTCTTGCAAATGAGAAATGCGGGAAGTGAAAGAGTCGATGATTGAACGCAGGAAGCATAACCCAAGGACACAAACCAACACTTTCACAGGCATAGGAGAGCTTCTGTGTATACAGGGCCCAGGAAACAAGGCGGCGCTCCCTTCCCCTGTGGTAGTGATTTCCCCATAAAAGTTCTCCCAGTACCACACTTCTCCTTCCAATGGCTACAAGCAGAGCTTGCACCGGGAGTGCACGATAATCATAAGGAGGCAAGGGTAATCCATCAACCATGAAAGCATGCTCTGATCCCCCATACTGATTCACCAATTCGCTGAGCCCGATACCCAGTTGCTCCCCAGATCCTCTTCTATAGGCAATCGCATCAAGAAGGCGAAGATAGAGTACCGCTGTTGAACGCTGCAGGTCGGGAAGGAAGCCAAGTTTTCCTTCCCTTCGACATGCTCTTGCCCAAGCAAGCACTGCACCGGTACTCACCACTTCAAGACCATTTTCCAGACAGCGGTGGGCAACCTGTTGTACACTTCTGCTGTCAAAAAGTTCCAGATTGGAACCCAGTGCCATTGCACTTTCCAAATCCAGAGGTGCATGGCCCTGGCATATTGGAAATGAGGGATCGTCAAGAGGTGTCCCTTTCGGCACACTGCGGGTGCATAGTCCCCAAAGCCTACCATCAACACGCGTGGAATATGTATCAATTGCAGCCCATCCATGATGGTTTGCTTTGGAAAGCAAGGCGATTGACCCCTCCTGGGCTATTGCCTTTCCCATCCTGGTCTTTCCAAGGTCCTTCAGATAGGATTGGTTCAGGAGACCCAATCTATGGGAATCATAGGCTTCCCTGCCATGGCTATGGGGAGACAACGCAAAAAACTTGATATTCTTCATCCCGCAGACACAACCGACCCCGCCTTGGGTTATATTCTGGTTGTTTGCATAGAGTGAGGCAAAGGGCACAAAGTGTTCCCCTGCAGGGCCTATGACAACCATGTGCTCTTTCCCTACTTTCTTTGCAACCTCAATTGTGGTGAGATTATGATACATCTCAGCATCGCTGAAGGTAACTTCCCCATCAGCAATGGAAAAGCTGCACAACTTTCTGCTACGGCCGGTTATCACCAATGCAGCATACCCACAACCTACAATGGCCTCTGCGAGAGAAGAAGTTTCGCTGGAGACTGACAGAGCTCCAGTGACAGGACTCTTGGTTACCACGGTGAAGGAGTTGCAGTAGCTCAGTGGTATGTCGACTGCCGCACCAGGTGCAAATACCACAGGATTACCCCGCTCATAGCACTCCTTCCCGAGCTGGTCATATTCTGCAAAACGGTCCCAGAGCATCAGGGCAAGCAATCTCCCCCCGAGGTAGCGCTTCGCATCTTCCTCTTCCATCGGTATGCTTGTATATGTTTCTGATTCCAAATCTATATGTAGTATGAAACGTTGGCGATAGGGAAACGCCAGATGAAGCTTCTTCCTCATGTACAAAAGGTACCTACCTCCCAGTCGGCTGTCAATCCAGAATCATGCACTGGACTGAAACAGTAGTATAGCACAAACCCGACAAAAACGCTTTACTCTTGTTTACGGGCAGACCACCTTGTATGATAACAACATGAAGAGCATTACCGTAACCATCAAACAACAACATCTGGAACTCCCCACCGGAGCCACCGTAGAGGAGGCCTTGGTTGAGGCAAAGGTGGTCGAATCATGCAAAGAACAGGCCTATAGAGAAAACCCGTATATTGGAGCCTTGGTGAACCATGAACTCCACTCTTGCTCGAGGTCCTTGGTTGCAGATTGCACTCTAGAACCGGTGCGACTTTTTGGAGATATGGGGAAAAGGATGTACCGACACTCCCTCTGCTACCTTCTCTGTGCCGCTGTCTCCATGCTCTACCCCAACCGGAGACTGGTTATAGGGCACTCTCTTGGTGATGGGTATTATTTCAGTTTTGATGATGACCTTACCCTCAACAATGCAGATATCAAAGCAATCGAGAAGGCGATGTACTCCCTGGTTGAGCAGAACCTCCCCATTGAGGAGGTCCTGCTCCCCTATGAGAAAGCACTCTCATACTTTGAAAACAACCACCATGAACAGACTGCCGCCCTACTCTCCACACGCAACGACCCAAAGGTGAATCTCTATCGATTGCAGGGCTATATGGACGTCTCATACGAACCTTTGCTCAGCAAAACAGGCCTGATGCAGGTCTGGGAGCTCAAGCCGTACCAGGAGCGTGGGATGCTTCTGCGTTATCCGCGTTCACACAATATCCTTGGGCTTGACCCTTTCGTCGACAATCCCCTGCTTTTCTCCATCTACCGTGAGTACAAGGCTTGGGGATCCATTCTCAATGTTCAGTCGTTGGGCCAGCTGAATCAGATGGGCAACCAGAACACCGTTGAGTCCTTCATCCGACTTGCTGAAGCATTGCAACAAAAAAAGATTGCGAACATTGCAGACCAGATACACCTCCATAGCAGTGTAAAAGCAGTTCTTATCGCTGGGCCTTCCTCATCTGGGAAGACCACGTTTGCCCATAAGCTGTCAATTCAATTACAGGTCCTGGGTAAAAAAACCATCAAGATATCGTTGGACAACTACTATCTTCCTCCAGATCAAGCACCAAAAGATGAAGAAGGAAAGCCTGATCTTGAAGCTCTTGAGGCACTTGATGTTGCCCGGTTCCAAGAGGATTTGGCAAATCTCTTTGCAAAGAAGGAAGTACATCTTCCCCTGTATGATTTCAGGACACTTACCCGTACCTATGAGGAGCAACCCGTACATTTGGATAAGCGGACCATCTTGATCATTGAGGGAATTCATGGGATGAATCCCAAGCTGACGGAGAGCTTGGATAAGGAGTTGCTCTTCAGGGTCTACATCTCGGCCTTGACCCAACTGAATCTCGATGACCATAACCGAATCAGCACCACGGACAACCGGATCATACGACGCATAATCCGTGACAACAGAACCCGTGGAGCAAATGCAACAGCCACCTTGCATATGTGGCCTTCAGTCGAACGGGGAGAAAACAAATACATCTTCCCGTACCAGAACAATGCCAATGTCATGATCAATAGTGCATTGGACTATGAACTAGGGGTACTCACCACCTACGCACAACCGTTGTTGAAGATGGTAAAACCCTCAGCAGGGGCTGCCTATGAGACAGCGAGAAGATTGCTCAGGTTCTTGGAGCATGTCAATCCGATTCCCGATACCTTGGTACCCGAGGACTCCTTACTCAGGGAGTTCATTGGGGGAAGTGAATTCGGGGTTATTTGAGTAGATAGGAGAACCTACATGGAAATCTATGAGGAACGTACATTGAATATTCCGCATCTTGAGAGTCGGCTGAAGAGCCAGGTATTTGTATATGAGAAATCACGCACCAACCTTGGCAGTTGTACGATTGCCATGATCAAGGCAGGAGAGAACCGGCATCTCATTGCCTCTGGTTCTGGTCCGATATTCGATGAACTGGAAGGAGAGGCAGAGCAGAATTGCAAAATTTGTCCACTGAACCATGAGAATCGCCTGGTCTTGAATACCTATCTGCCGTTTACGCATCCGGTTGCAAACACAACCAAACGACCATCCATTGGGTTGGGAGACCGCATCGGCTTGGCCACCCCTGGACATATCAGGGCATTGGAAGGCACCTCGTTTTTCCCAATTTTTGCACAACAGAGCATCAGGGAGTTGAACTTCACCAACAGGACCTTCAATGATGTGATTGATGCCGCTTCCTATGCAGTATTCCAAGAGGGGTATACCTATGGTTTTGGGGCCGATGGTGACCACTTGAAAAAAAGTGAGGAGATCAAGAAAGCCCTGGAGGATGGTGCTACCATGATCACCCTGGACTCTTCAGAACAGATAGATCCCACCATCCAGAACCTGGACGATCAGGAACTTCTTGCACGCTATGAAGCATTGGACAGTGAGATACGGAAGGTATATGAAGGTTTGTATGCAGACCAGGAATATACGGTTGGAACATTAACACTGAAGCTTGACCTCCCCACGTTGAGACGTGATATCCTGACTTACCATAGAGCGCTCGATTTCATACAGATCATTTATGAACAGCATATATTGCACTCAGAGCGACCGATAGACTTTGAGATTTCCATTGATGAGACTGACACCCCAACCGACCCAAGGAGCCATCTTTTCATTGCCATGGAATTCAAGCGACGGCATGTACGTATCTCCACCCTTGCTCCGCGGTTTGTAGGGCAATTCCAGAAGGGCATAGACTACATCGGGGACACTGCTGAGTTCGAAAGGCAACTGGCCTTGCATGTTGCTATCGCAAAGCAGTACCGCTACCGACTCAGTATCCACTCAGGCAGTGACAAATTCTCCATTTTCCCGATCCTAGCCCGGACGATCAAGGGAAGCTTCCATGTCAAGACAGCGGGTACCAATTGGCTTGAAGCGGTTCGCCTGGTCGCCCAGAAGGATCCTGCTCTCTATCGGAGGATGCACGCACATGCACTCAGACGTTTTGACGATGCGAAAGCCTTCTATCATGTTACCACTGACCTGGAGAAAATACAGGATTTGGAGTCAATGAAAGACGAGGACCTACCCTCCTACCTCGATGATGACAATGCCCGGCAGTTGCTTCATATTACCTACGGGTATCTGCTTGAGGATGAGGATGAAAAAGGAAAGAAACTGTTCAAGGATGCCTTCTTCAGCTTGATCTCCAGGGAAGAAGAGCATTACAAGCAATTACTCGATACACATATAAGCAGACATCTTTCCTTACTTGGGTTCAAGAAGTAAACAGGATATTCAGAATCGGGTAGGAGGATGAGCCTTAATGGCTCATCCGACCTCCCACAGAACCGTACGTACCGTTCGGTATACGGCTCCTCGTCAGTTCACGCACTCTCGG
>JAIMZO010000005.1 GCA_020054965.1 Spirochaeta sp.
CGCCGATATCTTCAATTCCCACGTAAACAGTGCTTTGGATAAACTCGAAGACCCGGAAAAGATGATCAACCTGATGATCACAGAACTTGAGGAAACCCAGAGCAAGGCTCGTTCTTCAATGGCAGCAAGAAAAGCTGAACAGGCAAGCCTGGAGCGTGAGAAGGCAGAACTGGAGAAGGCTCTTCTCCGCTGGGATGACCGCGCCAAGCTGGCTATCACCAATGGCAGGGAAGACCTCGCCCGTGAAGCCTTGATTGAAAAGAATAATACAAAAGCAAGAATCAAGCGTATCGAAGAGCTTGAAACAAACCTGCAGACCATTCTTGCCAGCCAGAGCAGCCAGCTCACCCAGATTGCTGACAAGCTCAAGGAAGTGAAAGATAAGCAACAGATCCTTGTCCAGAGAGCAAGAAGCGCAAAGGAAAAGAAGCAGGTTGCTGAAACCCTGAAGAGCAGTGACAGTACGGACTTGGCTCGCAAGTTCAGTGAACTGGAGAGCAAGATCGAACGCATGGAAGCAGACGCAGAAATGGCCGGCTACCATGGAACCACCAGTGCCGCCGACGAGTTCAGCATAATGGAAAATGAACATGAGATTGATGCAGAGATGGAAGTGCTGAAGGCATCAATGAGCAAGAAGAAAGAGATGGAGCAGCAGTGATGGACTACTACCACAGGACGCCCTACCGTGAGCGAAGAGGTATGATTCTTGGAGTTTTCGAGGGACTGGCAACGTGGTCAGGGATTCCTGTAATCCTCTTGAGGATCATCGGAATCATCCTCCTTTTCTCTGTGGGGTTCATCCCGATGGTGATTGCCTACCTGGGAACAGCCCTCATCCTTCCCTCCCGATAGTTTTTTCATGACATAGATCACAGTTCTTCCCCAGGGCTGCTTTACAAGTCTGACTGAAAATCAGACAGGGAAGCAGCCCTCTTTGTATCTATATGTACTACAGCAGATCCTGATATTTCCTGTACAATCCCCTGAGCTGGTCGTAGGTAAGTCCAAGGAGCTTGGCTGCCTCCCTCTGGTTCCCCCCGGCCTGTTTCAATGCCTCTGCAAGGTAGGAGACATCGAGATCAATACGAGCTTGTCCAAACTGCGACAAGTCCAGCTGTTTCTGTTTTTGTGCGACAACGCTTTCCTTTCCCTCCATCTCTCTTTGGGTGAAAGGATTTTCAAATGGATTGAAATCGAGGTGTTCAATTTCTGGGGTATCGCTGCGGTAGACAGCCCGCTCAACCACATTCTTCAATTCACGTACATTACCAGGCCAGGGATAGGATTGCAGGGAAGCTTGCACTTCCTCTGAGAAAACCGGCATCTCACTCCTGCCACACTCAAGAGCCATTTTTGAGGCAAAATATGAGGCAAGCAATAGGATATCCTCGCCACGCTCTCGAAGCGGAGGAAGAAACAACACTTCAAAAGAGAGTCGGTCCAGGAGGTCTTCCTTGAACTTTCCTTCCTTGCAGAGAGTAGGAAGATCTGCGTTGGTAGCACCGATGATCTTCACATTCACCTCATGGGTGACAGAGGAGCCGACCCGTTCATAGGTACCATATTCCACCACACGAAGGATTTTCTCTTGTACCTCCAGAGGGATGAGCCCGATCTCATCCAGGAAAAGCGTACCTCCCTCAGCCTCCTCAAAACGCCCCTTGCGGGTCTTCTGGGCCCCGGTGAACGCTCCCTGTTCATAACCGAAAAGTTCGGTCTCGATCAAGGAAGGAGGAAGAGCAGCACAGTTGACGGTTACCAAGCTCTGCTGCCATCGAGGAGAGAGAAAGTGCAATCTTCTTGCCGCAATCTCCTTGCCGCTGCCACGCTCCCCCACCAGGAGGACGGAACGATTCACGGTAGCTGCACGGCTCAGCTTGCTCTGGAAATCCAGGAAAACTTCGCTTTCTCCTAGTGGTTGCTGGTTGTATCCTCCACCCTGTGGGGATTCCATTCGGCGCTCCTCTGTTGGTAAATTTTGCCATCATTGGTATGATTTGCCAGAAACAGGGTAGCACAACTCAGCAGACAAGAAAAGCCGTATAACCCCCAATCCTTGTCAAAATGGTGATTTATCAAAACTTTCATAGATATATTGGAGTTGGCACGAATCGTGCAAACAGTTACATAGAAACAGAGGTGGTACTACTACCTAAGGAGAGATATTATGGGAGTTTTTTCAAGATTCTTGGATATTGTAAATGCAAACATCAACTCACTGCTCGATAAGGCAGAAGATCCTGAAAAGATGATCAAGTTGATGATGCAGGAAATGGAAGACACCCTGATTGAACTCAAGAGTTCCTGTGCCGCAAAAATGGCCAGCAGGGCAAAGACCGACCGTACCTACAAAGAGGCGCTCAGTGCAGTAGAACGCTGGCAGAGCCGGGCAGAACTGGCCATAAGCAAGGGACGCGAAGATTTGGCACGGGAAGCACTACTTGAGAAGAAACAGGCAAAAGCAACACTTGATCGCCTCAAAGAGGAACTTACCACCTATGATGAGGTAATCAAAACCGCAAAGAGTGAAATCAACCAGATTGAGGACAAGCTATCCACCGTGAAGCAGAAGTACCAGATGATGGTTGAGAGGGCAAAGCGAGCCAGGGAAGAACAAGCTGCCCAGGAGACCATGAGACGTGCAAGCGAGGGAAATACGTTTCACCGCTTCAATGATATGGAAGAGAAGATAGACCGTATGCAGGCCGACAATGACCTGAACCGCAGTGGCTCTACCCTGGACGAGAAATTCCGAGACCTCGAGGAAATGGATGACATCGATGCTGAGATCGCGGAATTGCGCAAACGTGCCGGCCTGTAAGCAAAGGGACAGGGCATGGAAACAATCTGGATCTTAACAGTCATATTCACCTTCATTATAGTCGTATCTACCCTTGATCATCGTTACAGCCTGAGAAAGAAAAAGATCGAGGCAGCCCTTCGGATGCGTGAAATGGAGATGGGTTACCCACCTGGGACCTATAGTGACACAAAATACAGGAAGCGGAAGAAAGGAACTGCCTCTGAAGCCAGCTTTACCGAGTGGCGACAGAGGACCAACAGGGCGGAATTAAGAAAAGGGATTGATGAGCTGCAGGAGCGGCTTGCTAACCTTGAGACGATTACAAAGAGCCGGAAAAACTCATCTGAAGGCTTTGGAGATAAGGAATGACTACTATGGCTACCAAACGATTGTACAGATCCCCTCGGGGAAAAATTTTCGGGGTTTGCACCGGCCTTGCCGAGTGGAGGGACCTTCCCCCTGACCCGGTCCGCCTGATTGTATTTCTTGTGGTACTGGCAACAGGCATCTTTCCAGGAGCACTCATCTACTTGCTTGCCGCGCTCATAATACCGATGAATCCTGAAGGCTCTTATGACTCTTCCATCTACACGAACGATGCACCAGATTCGAGCGAAGAGGAACTGAAGGCTGAGTATGAACGTCTCAAGCGTAAAGTGGAAAAAATGGAAAGTGAGATGTTCAATAAGGAACGCGACTGGGACGACCGATTCCACCAAGGAAGCTGACATGCTGAAGGACACCAGCGCCAATAAAATCTTCCTGATCATCCTGGTGCTCATACTCGCTCTCTCCTTCTCCCTCTACAAAGGGTGGGAGGAGCGGGGGATCGAGCAGCGCAGGGACCAGCAGATAGACTTCCAGGAGGGAGACTCCCTCGAGATATCAACCATCAGCAATGACATCATCATCGAGGTTGATGAAGGAGCGAGGCAAGCCGGTATTTCTCTTGGAAAGCATGACAATGAACAGCTGAAGGTTTCAAAACAAGGTTCCTCGGTAACTGTTTCAGTCACCCCGATCAAACGTTGGTTCCTCCGTTTCTTCTCCTACACTCCTTCTCCCTTGATGATCACACTCCCCAGTGCGGACCTGGGACGCTTGGAAGTCACTTCCACCAGTGGGGACATCACCTTGATGCACCCCATGATAACCAACTCGACGAAGGTTTCTGGCGTAAGTGGCGAGATTGACTTTCTCACTCTCAGGGCATCTGACAATCTGGAGCTGCGTACCGTCAGTGGGGACATCTCTGGAAAAGAAGCCTCTTCTGATGGAGATGTAACGCTCTCATCAATGAGCGGTACGGTTGAGGTCCAACAGATTTCAGGAGCCAAGACCACCCTCAAGACAGAAAGTTCCAAGATAGAGGGAGAAGTTCGTCTTCCTGAAGGGGGCTCTGTTGAGGCCAAGACTACCAGCGGAGAAATGGAATTGAACCTTCGATCAAGTGAGAACCTCAAGGTGACAGCGTCAACGGTCAGTGGTTCAATCGAGTTCAACGACGAACGACAAACTGGGAATGTGGCCAGCTTGCAGACAGGAGAGGCAAGCAACCATGTAAGACTCTCATCGGTAAGCGGTGAAATCGATTTGTTATACTAATCTCTCCATAGTGAATACACATAGGCATGATGCATACAGCACTGCCTATTTTTTTGGCATTCCTTGCTATATACATGCATTTTCTTATTTTCATACCTTGCTTACTTGCTATTCTCCCGAATCTATAGGTAGCATACTGCTATCAAGGAGGCACCATGGAACGAAGTGAACGCATCCTCTATGCTCTACTCATGGTACTCCTCTGCTCCCTCATGCTCATAGCCATGATACTTGAGGGTCCGCTCACTGTCTTGCAGAATACCCTACGACTGCAGACTCAAGCAGCTCGCCTGATCAGCGACTTCACGTTGCATGGTGTGGGAACAGCCATGTTCAATGCAGCGACGGTAGGATTGTTGGCATTGGTACTCATCTTTCATGCATCAGTCAGTCTTTCTGGGCCAACCATTTCAGCAATTCTGACCATGATGGGGTTCTCCTTCTTCGGCAATACATTGCTCAACAGCATCCCACTCATCCTTGGAGTCTGGCTGGCAAGCAAGCTTGCACGCAAGACCTTCGGTTCCTACAGCTTGATCGCCCTTTTCGGTACAGCGCTTGGCCCCCTGGTAACCTTTCTGATGTTCTCGACCGACTTGCCCTTGCCTCTCTCCATTCCACTGGGAATTGTAGCAGGCCTTGCCGCCGGCTTCATCCTCCCTGCTGTAGCAGGATCCATGCTGCAACTCCATCAAGGCTATAATCTGTACAACGTTGGTTTCAGTTGTGGGTTCATCGGTCTATTTGCATCCAACCTACTCATTGCAGCGGGGAAAATGGAACCATTGGCCATTACCTGGAGTGAGGAGTTCTCACTCCCACTCTTCCTGGTAATACCCATATTCTCCCTATTATTGATAGTGACCGCATTCTTCATTGAAAAACCAAAGCAGGGTTTCCAAGGGTTGCTGGAAGTGCAAAAGCTTTCTGGACGTCTCCCCTATGACTTTTTTGATACCGGATACACCTCTGGTACACTCTTGAATATTGGGTTGCTTGGCTTGGTCTTCTGGGCATACCTGATTCTCATTGGGGCACCTATCAATGGGCCAACCATCGGAGCCTTGTTCACCATCATAGCCTTCGGGGGTTTCGGAAAAACCTTGAAAAATACCTTTCCTGTAGTGTTGGGAGTTATTCTCTCTACACTTCTGTTTGGCAAGTCCCTGGTTGCACCAGGCCCCCTCCTGGCAACCCTCTTCGCCACCACCTTGGCTCCAATAGCTGGGCAGTTCGGATTTATAGCTGGTCTGCTAGCAGGATTCCTGCATCTGGTGATGGTAGAAGTAACCGCCTCCTGGCATGGAGGGCTTGATCTGTATAACAATGGCTTTGCCGGAGGGCTGACGGCAAGCTTGTTTGTTGCAATCTTACAGTGGTACAAAACCAACCGCCCCGAGGAGGATTTCATACAATGAAACGCAAGGAACTACTAGGACGATTGATTGGGGAGGTTACAAACTTCCTTCTGGACGGTAATCCGCTTCGCTTGGTGGTCTCACTCCACCAGGAAGAGGATGGAGCTCATCTTACCTTCTTTGATGACAAGAAACGGAGCGAAGCGGAGCTCAAAAACATCAACAAGGCCCTGCACCCAAAACAAGAGCGGCCGGAGCTAGCCGAGTACTATGGATTGATGGCAGGACACGATGTTACCTGGGACTCCCGGCTGAAACTCATTGGATGGCAGATCAAACATGCAGATGTTGATAATTCCGATAGCGGGCTGAGGATTGATCTCTGGCTTGGAAGTGATGCATTCAATCCAGAAAAATTTAGTATCGGGAAGAAATAACCACAATATTGCAACATATGTGTTATAGTGTGTTGCATATTCAATATTCTATCAGGGTTTTGTTGCATAAACATACAGATACTGTTGCATAAATGTTCAGTATCCGGTATTATCCCTACAATTTGAACTGATGGAGACCCTATGAACACAAGCTTTCTTCTTCTCGAGGACGGAACCGTATTCACAGCAACTGGATTTGGATCACCGGCGCCCTTGCTCGGCAAACAGGCTCCCATAGCAGAGGTGGTCTTCAACACCAGCATGTGTGGCTACCAAGAAATCCTTACTGATCCTTCCTATCATGGGCAAATGGTCGTAATGACCTACCCCCATATTGGAAACTATGGGTGCGAAGCCTCCTTTGAGGAGCATCTGGGGTTACCCAGGCCCATCAGCTGTACAGCACTACTTGTTCATTCTGTGTATACAGGCCCTCTTCCCCCAAAGAGGGTCTCTTTACATGATTATCTGCTCACTCACGGAATAGTCGGCCTATGTGGGGTGGATACGCGTGCATTAACCATCCATATACGAAATAAGGGGGCCCAGAGGGCAATCATATTCAGGACTGAAGGGAAGACGCTTTCACGTTCAGAACATGAACATGCCCTCTCCTTGGTGAGAGCTTATCCATCAGTCAGTGAGCTTGATCTTATCGAAGGGGTAAGCACCAAGCGAGTGGTCGAGGATCCTCTCTTGGGGGCCCCAAAGGAGGCCTCACTGCGATTTGCAGTAGTGGACTTTGGGATCAAGCGGTCAATTATCTCCGAACTTTACCGTCGAGGGGTGGCCGTAACCCTCTTTCCGCCTACTGTACTTGCTGAGGATATTCTCCGCTCAGGATGTAATGCAATGCTGCTCTCAAACGGACCGGGAGATCCTGCACGATTACAGGACGTTGTCTCGATGACCAAACAGGTCATGGAAGCAGGATTTCCCGTCTTTGGCATCTGCCTCGGACACCAGTTGATCACCTGGGCACTGGGAGGGAGCACGAAGAAAATGAAATATGGGCACCATGGGGGTAACCACCCCGTAGTGGATACCCAAACCGGGGCCTGCTTTGTCACGAGCCAGAACCATAGTTATGCCAGTGAGGCAGAGACACTGCCCCCTTCTGCAATTGTATGGTTCAGGAATGCAAACGACAACTCCATCGAAGGATTGTTCTGCACAGACAAGAGAGTAAGCTGTGTCCAGTTTCACCCAGAAGCATCTCCAGGCCCTCATGACGCAACCTGGATTTTTGACCGATTCATCCTGGAGGCCAAGGAGGCAGGCGTATGAGTGCAAGACGTGATATTAAAAGAATCCTGGTTGTCGGCAGCGGCCCCATTGTCATCGGGCAAGCCTGCGAGTTCGACTATAGTGGCACACAAGCGGTAAAGGCTTTGAAAGAGGAAGGATATGAGGTCATTCTTCTCAACCCCAATCCGGCAACCGTCATGACGACCCCCGGCATGGCAGACCATATCTACCTCGATCCTCTGAGAATTGAGTATGTAGAACAGATCTTCCAAAGGGAACGCCCAGATGCCATCCTCACTACCATGGGAGGGCAAAGTGGTCTCAACCTGGCCCTCGAGCTTGATGAGTCAGGGTTGCTCGAACAGTATGGGGTTCAGGTCATTGGCTCTTCCATCGCATCCATCAAACTCGCAGAGGACCGTGGAGCTTTCAAGCAGGTCATCGAAGGCTTGGGTTTGGAAAGCGCAAAGAGCTCAATCGTCCACAACCTGGAGGAGGGAATGGAACTCCTTGAGGATTTCCCCTTCCCCCTGATCATCCGACCCTCCTACACGCTGGGCGGGATGGGAGGATCCATCGCCTATGACAGGGAAGAGTACCCCACATTACTCGAGCATGCCCTGGAAACCAGTCCAACCCACGAAGTCCTCATTGAGGAATCGCTCATCGGTTGGAAAGAGTTCGAAATGGAAGTGATGCGCGACAAGAAGGATAATGCAATCATCGTCTGTTCCATCGAGAATGTTGACCCAATGGGAGTCCATACAGGGGACAGCATCACCATCGCACCGATCCAAACCCTCGATGAGAGAAGCTACCAGAAGATGAGGGACGCATCAATTGCCATTCTGCGTGCAATCGGGGTCGACTGCGGTGGAAGCAATGTCCAGTTCGCAGTACACCCCGAAACAGGGAGAATGGTGGTCATAGAGATGAACCCCCGTGTCTCCCGTTCCTCCGCCCTTGCAAGCAAGGCAACAGGCTTCCCTATAGCCCGTTGTTCTGCCAAGTTGGCTGTCGGATATACCCTTGATGAGGTGGTCAACGAAATAACCGGCCAATCAGTATCCTGCTTTGAGCCGGTACTCGACTACTGTGCGGTAAAGGTCCCGCGCTTTGAACTGGAGAAATTTCCACTTCCCATCTCTGCCTTGGGAACACAGATGCGCAGCATCGGTGAGGCCTTGGCACTGGGAAGAACTGCCCTGGAGGCATTGAACAAGGGGATCAGGAGCTCAGAGAGAAAACTCGAAGGATTATGCAACCTCATTCGCATCGGCCTGTATGATGAAGAGGAGGTTGCAGGGTTTCTCAATAGTGCACACCCCTTGCGCTTGGTTGCTGCCTATACCACGCTCTGTAGGGAAGGCTTGGGAGCATTGCCCAACATCCAGGAGGTCACACAATTTGATCCTTGGTTCCTCAATCTTCTGGTACAGCAACTGGATATCGAGAAGGAAGTTGCCTTTCACTTGGATGAGGAAACCCTGCTCAAGGCAAAACAGGCTGGAATGAGCGATGCATATATTGCAATGTTGAGTGGAAGGAAAGCTGAGGACATCGAACGGCTGCGTTACTCCTATGAGATGCACCCTGTAACCCATCATGTTGACACCTGCAGCGGGGAGTTTGATGCGCTCACCCCCTATCTCTATACCACCTACGGTGAAACGGAGGAAGCAGAACCCATGGGAGAGGATGCAGTGGTAATCCTTGCAAGTGGTCCAAACAGGATCGGACAGGGACTTGAGTTCGATACCTGCTGCACCCTTGCCTCAATGGCCTACCGCAGGCTGGGGCGAAAGACCATCATGGTAAATAGCAATCCAGAGACAGTCTCAACAGATTTCAACATCAGTGACAGACTCTACTTGCAAGGCCTCACCGCTGAGGAAGTGAAGGAGATTCTGCGTCATGAACAGACCCAGCGGGTAGTTGTGCAGCTGGGAGGCCAGACTCCACTGAACCTTGCCCCTTCCCTCACCCGTGCAGGGGCAAGGCTGGAGGGAACCAGCCTGGAAGGACTCCTGGATGCAGGGGACCGTGGCAAGTTTTCAGCCTTGGTCGCGGAGCTTGGACTCAGGCAACCAAAGAACAAAGCCGTCACAGAGAATGAGGCCATTCTCATCACCGCACGCGAAATTGGTTTTCCAGTTCTCATACGGCCAAGCCATGTATTGGGTGGACGGGGAATGTACATCGTATACGATGAAGCGGGGCTAGCCTCCATTGAGGGAATTGAGGCATCAGTTGAAGCACCGGTATTGGTGGATCAGTTCCTGGAAGATGCCTTTGAGTACGATCTTGATGCAGTATCTGACGGAGAGAGCCTCTATATAGGAGGCATTCTTCAGCATATTGAGGCAGCAGGAATCCACAGTGGGGACTCTGCTGCAGTGTTCCCTCCATACAAGAGCACCCCGGAACTCCTTGCTCAGATGCAGGAGTGGGCGCACAAGCTTGCGCTTGCCCTCCATGTGAAAGGATTGATGAACATCCAGTTTGCAGCCAAGGATGGGAAGCTCTATCTCATCGAGGTAAACCCCCGGGCATCGCGCACGGTCCCCTTCATCTGCAAGACCAGTGCGGTAGACCTCGTTGAAGCCGCGGTTCGGGTCTGGGAGGGAATAGACCTGGTAAAACAAGGCCTGGTAAAAAAGGCTGGAGAGAGAACCTTGGGTACCTGCAAGGTGGGCTGGGCAGTGAAAGAAGCTGTATTCAGCTTCGATCGGTTCAGCAATGTCGATCCAGCACTTGGGCCTGAGATGAGGTCGACCGGGGAGTCGATCGGATTGGGAAAGACCTTCGGGGAAGCCTTTGCAAAGAGCCAGATCAGCAGCGGGAACCGTCTTCCAGTATCGGGAAAGGTATTCATCAGCGTCAACAAGAAGGATCGTAAGACCATTCTTCCTGTCGTAAGGAAACTGGTCTCCCTAGGCTTCTCGATTGCTGCAACACAAGGGACTGCAGCCTTCCTCTTCGAGCAAGGAATCCTTGTTGAGGTAATGCAGAAGGTCCATGAAGGACACCCAAACATTAGTGATTATCTACAGAAAAAACAGGTTGCCCTGGTGATAAACACACCAATGGGGTTCCATGCCCACCAGAGTGATGATGAGATCCGAAGCATTGCCATGCGTATGAAAATTCCCTATACCACCACTACAAGTGCTGCTGTGGCAGCAGTTGAGGCAATTGAATACCTGCAGAAGAAACAGGTTGTTGTCCGTGAGCTGACGTCCTAGGGGCAATTGCCTTTTGGCCTTCTATCGTATAGTATGGGAATACTTTCTTAAGGAGACCAAAAGGGACCGACTATGGCAGAAGAAGTATTTTCCCAACGAACAACTACCTGTGGATCACTGACCAAAGCTGACAATGGAGCTAAGGTGGTTCTCAACGGCTGGGTACACCGTGACCGCAATCATGGAGCCCTGCATTTCATCAACCTCCGCGACCGCTACGGTATTACCCAGGTGGTCGTGGATGATGATGCCAGCAACGAGCTTCAGGCAGTTGCCAACGAGTTGCACCTTGAGTACTGCATAGCAGTGACAGGTGTGGTACGCCTCAGACCCGATTCAATGGTCAACCCCGAGATGATAACCGGAGAAGTTGAAGTAAAAGCTGAAAAGATTGAAATCCTCAGCAAGTGTGCCCCACTTCCATTCCAGATTGACGATGGCAATGAACCGAGGGAGGATCTCAGGCTCAAATACCGCTATCTCGATCTCCGTACCCAGGGAATGCAGAAGCGGATGAAGCTTCGTCATGACTTCATTTTCGCCTGCCGCAAGTTCCTCACCAGCCGGGACTTCTATGAGATCGAAACCCCTACCCTGATCAAGAGCACCCCGGAAGGGGCTCGGGACTTCCTGGTACCCAGCAGGATTTACCCTGGTAAGTTCTATGCGCTCCCCCAGAGCCCACAGCTTTTTAAGCAGATCCTGATGGTCGGCGGCATGGATAAGTACTTCCAGATTGCCCGCTGTTATCGTGATGAGGATGCCAGGGGTGACAGACAGCTGGAATTCACCCAGCTTGACCTGGAGATGAGTTTTGTCAAACGTGACGATGTCCTCTCCCTTATGGAGGACCTCTTTGGTTCCGTATTCAAGGAAGTCATGGATTATGACCTCCCTGCTCGATTCAGGAGACTCAGTTACCATGATGCACTCAATACCTATGGTTGTGACAAACCGGATCTTCGCTTCGACCTTCCACTCTCGGATGTCAATGAATTGGCCCTGAAGAGCAGCTTTGCCACCTTCAAGGACATTGTTTCCCAGGGTGGATATGTAAAGGCGATTTGTGCGCCAAAGAGTGAAACAGTTGACTTCTCACGCAAGTATATCACCAGCCTCGAGGATGCTGCAAAGATCTACGGTGCCCAGGGATTGGCTTGGATCAAGGTGGGAGAGAACAACACGTTCTCCGGTGGCGTAAGCAAGTTCTTCGCTGGACTTGAAGAGGAGCTCATTTCAGCCGTTGAAGCAAAGGAAGGGGATATGATCCTCTTCGTCGCCCATCAGGACTGGAAAAAATGTTGTGCCAGCCTCAGTGCGGTTCGCACAAAGTTGGGCAAGGATTTGAACCTGATCAGGAAGAGTTTTGAGTTCTGCTGGATTGTTGACTTCCCCCTCTTTGAGTACAATGAGGATGAAGGACACTGGGAAGCTGCACACCATATGTTCAGCATGCCTCAGGCGGAGTACCTCGAAACCCTTGAGGCTGACCCCGGTAGCGTAAAGGGTGACCTGTATGACTTGGTCCTCAATGGGTATGAGGTGGCCAGTGGCTCGATCCGTATCCATGACGTTGAACTCCAGAAGCGAATTTTCCGTATCTGTAATTTCGATGACGAGACTGCAGAGGAAAGGTTCGGCTTCCTGCTCAATGCCTTTAGATACGGAGCTCCTCCCCATGGAGGTATTGCCCCAGGGGTCGATAGAATGGTCATGATCATGGCAGGGGAAACCTCGATCCATGAAGTCATTGCTTTCCCGAAGAATACTGCAGGAATATCACCAATGGATGATTCCCCGTCACTAGTTGACGAGAAGCAACTTGAAGACCTACACTTGATCGTCAAGTATCCTGAGCCAAAGAGCTGACAGAGAGCCCCGGGAAACCGGGGCCTTTTCTTACCAAGGAGGCACACCGAGCGTAGGTGTGGATTTTGGACATGAAGAAAAATCTTGCCTTGAAAGTTTCCTATCTCAATATATTCAGCAATATAGTTCTTGCCATCAGCAAGACCACGATTGGCTTTATCGCACACTCTTCTGCCTTGCTTAATGATGGAATCAACAACGCGGGGGATGTGGTAAGCTCAATCATTGCCATGATCGGTATCTCAGCCGCCTCAAAGGAGTCTGATGAGGATCATCAGTACGGACATGAGAGAATGGAATCAGTTGCTGCAATTCTTCTTTCGGGAATCATCATGGTTGTGGGATTCGGTCTCTTGGTCGATGGTATCTCAACCATCATTACCGGTAGTTACCATGACAGCCCACTGCCTGGCACCCTTGCTGTAATAGCGGCAATTGTATCCATTGTTATCAAGCAGTGCATGTTTCTCTATACTCGTTGGGCAGGAAAGAAGACTGACTCCTCTGCCTTGATGGCCTCTGCATGGGACTCCCAGAGTGATGTATTGGCAACCACAGGTGGTCTGATCGGCATCCTTGCCTCACGATTGGGCTACCCCATCGCTGATTCCATCGCAGCAATCATCATCTCCCTCTTCATCATCCGGGTCGGAATCGAAATATTCCGCGATGGCATCTACAAGATGGTTGACCACGCTTGTCCTGAAAAGACTGTGGAAGAGATTCGTCTCATCATTCTCGACCAGGAAGGGGTCAAGGGAATCGATTTATTGAGAACCCGCAGATTTGGTTCTCGTGCCTATGTGGATGTTGAGATTTCAGCAGAAGGGTCACAAAGCCTTGTTGAAGCTCACTGTATCGCCGAACGGGTCCACCACGCCATCGAAACCAGTTTCCCCCAAGTCAAACATTGCATGGTGCATGTAAATCCCTACAAGCATAAAAAGCAGTAACACAAATGATTCTCATCCTAGAAAAATCATTCTGCATGGGCTATGCTATGGGCATAGGAGATAACTCATGGGTGAGAAGAAACATGTTCGTGCTGACTTTGTACCTGGACACTACCAGTTCGTTACAGACAAGGGTTCCAGCTTTGAAATTGGCCCTTCCAGCGCGCCCTATGATTACCTGTTAGGTGCATTGAGTGGTTGTCTGTTTGATACATTTGTGGAACTTGCTGCAAAAATGCGATTCAGCTGGGAACACATCAGCTTTGATGTCGATGGAGAGAAGCGAGACGATCCCCCTACCACGCTTAAGTCACTACATATCACGGTACAGGCCACTGGAGTGGACAACCAGAAGAAATTCCTGAAAGCTTTCGAGACGGCTTCCCGGTACTGTTCAATCTACCAGACCATTTCACAGGTAAGTGAGATGGATTACTCAGTGGACTTCCAATAGCACCATGGCAAGCAACGCCCGATATACCAATATTCTGCTCTTTGAGGCATTCGAGAGTGCCCTGCGGCAACTCTTGGCAGAGGATGAGATAGTGCTGTCCTGGCCGAAGGCAAAGACAAGTCTTGCCCACTGCTTGGCCTCCCAGTTGCAACTGAGCCTGAGAAAAGTGCTCAGCCTTTCAGAGGATGCAGCAAATCCCAATTTTTTCTCACTTCCAGGAAACATCAAGGTGGATATCCAGCGGGATGGGCTTGATGTGCTTGTCCATAACAGGAAAGGGACCAAGCTCCTGGGAATCATTCTTGGCAATGATTATCTTTCCAAGGGGCAACAGAACCATCTTCTCCAGGTCCAGGAGGAGGGATGCCAACTTATACTGGGAGTATCTTTCCTCCCCCAGAGGGAGTACATTCTGCTCTATAGTCCAAAGCAAGATAGCTTGGAGTATTATCATTTCAACAAGGCTGACGGTACCACGACACATCTCAAACAGAAAGATGTGGACGGAGAGGAAGATACCTTGCAACTGTTGTTGGGTATCAAGGAACGGAAAAGGAAGCGAAAGAAACAGGTCATCGAACGGGATCTATAACCCTGCTGCGTCCTGTCAATGTATCCACTGTCCGTTTATGGGCATCCTCACAGCCATGCCAAGGCTTATCTGCATTCTCCGACTTGTACTTCTGTGTCATCCAATGCACATCTTTTGCCATCCTGTCGAGGTTGGCAACCTCAAGTTGAGCCATTGCTCGTACAAACTCTGGATATAACTTGGAGGAAAGCGCTTTCTCCCCGATCTCCAGCAGGAGGGTAAAGTGATGAAGGCAGAACCCTTTCCCTTGTGAGAGGGCCTCACGGAAGGAAGGGTCCTCTCCCCACAGATAACAGGTCGTGTACAGGTACCGCTGGAGTCGCTCTTCCATGGCTGAACAGACAAGGCACCCTTTCTCTCGTGAATCCATTACCGCATGGAAAGCTCTTACCGCTTTCTTCGCCTGTCGTGGATTGCTTGCTGACAGAAGCCCATTGATCGCAGCCCCAGCCTTGACTCTTGTTGTTTCCAGGTAGGTATCCCCCATCAAGGCAACTCCCTGGGGCTTGTTGGCTGCAGCAAGCATACGCCAGTGTTTGGGACAGAAACCATGCTCATTCACCCGTACCCTGGTCTCTGGATTCATGACAGAGTTGCCCAGATAGAAATTGATTGCATCCTTCTGTGCCTCTGCCATAAGGTTGCAGATAAAACATTCACAGTTTTCCTGCACGCCATCCCAAACAGGAATTGTCTCCAACTCAATCTTCATACTATTTTGACCCGTACTTCATATGCATCAGCTGTTTAAGCCTTGGTTCCGGCAATTCCTTCACTTCATACTCCCCGCCGCCCATCTGCTTGGTGATGACGGTCATCTGCGCTGCACGCTCGAGCAATTCCATCTTGTCAAAAGCCTCCAGCATCGTTCGTCCAAGGGCTACCGCTCCATGATTTTCCAAAAGGAGTACATCATGGTCAAAGGAACTGGCAGCAACCTGTTCGGCAAGGTCCACGGTTCCCATCAGCCGATACTCAACATACGCTGGATCCTCGAGGATATAATATGATTCTGCAATCAGATGTGTATTGATGGCACTCTTTCCATCCTTGGTGATGGCAGTGAACGCAGAAACATAGGTTGGATGGGCGTGCACAATTGCCTGGACGTCTGGACGGGCCACAAGGATCAGGCGATGCATCTCGGTTTCGATACTGAGGGGCAGATCCGGTGTCAGATTCTTCCCATCCAAGGTTACTACAGCAATGTCATCAGGAGTGAGCAGGCCCTTGTCGAGCGCACTGGGGGTGATGCAAAAAAGATCCTTGCTGATCCGCATGCTGATATTGCCACCACTGGCGGTGGTAAGTTGTCGATCGTACAGGCGGGTCATGAAAGAAGCTACCTGCCTGCGGTATTTTTCATATTTTTTTGTTTCCATACCGCGAGTATACCATGGGAAGCCAACATTGGGGAACGTAAAACCTCATTGCTGGTACCTTGAGAAGGCAAGATGCTTTTGCTACAATGGCCCCTGTTCGAATACCAAGGAGATGTATCAAGATGAGGATGTCCAAACTCTTTTCCAAGACCCTGCGAGAAGCCCCGAACGGTGCTGACAGCAAGGGGTATGAATATCTGCTGCGAGCAGGCTTTATCCGCCAGTTGGGAGCTGGCATCTTCACCTTGCTCCCCTTTGGATTCAGTGCAACCAAGAAGATAGAACAAGTCATTCGTGAAGAGATGAATGCAATCGGGGGGCAAGAGATCCTGATGCCGCTGGTCAATCCTGCGGATATCTGGAAGGAAACCGGCCGATTCTACAGCATCGACCGCGAGATGAGTAGATTCAATGACCGCGGGGGAAGGGATATGGTCCTTGCCATGACCCATGAGGAGGCTGTCACCGATCTTGCCCGTGGAGAGATTGACAGCTACAAGCGGCTTCCCCTGCTTGTGTATCAGATCCAGACCAAGTGGAGGGATGATCCCCGTCCTCGTGCAGGGCTTATCAGGGTGAGAGAGTTCACCATGAAAGACAGCTACTCCTTCGATATTGATCAGGAAGGGCTGGATAAACAGTATGCTGAACATTATAAAGCCTACTTCAGGATTTTCAGCCGATGTGGCTTACCCGTCATCGTCGTAGGGGCAGACAGCGGCATGATGGGCGGCAAGATCAGCCACGAATATATGTACCTCTCACCCATTGGAGAGGACACCATCATTACCTGTCCTGCATGCCATTATACAGCAAACCGTCAGGTGGCTGCCTTCAGGAAAACCTACTACAGCGAGGAAATGAAGGAACCAGAGAAGGTGCTTACCCCTGATTGCAAGACCATCGAAGATCTTGCCGCATTCCTCAAGATAGAGAAACGCCAGACGGCTAAGGCAGTATTCCTGGTGGGGACCTTCATCAATGATACCAACGGGGAGGAAGAGGAAAAGCTCATTGTTGGCATCATCAGAGGAGATCTCGAGGTAGAAGAGAACAAACTGCAGAATGCAGTCAAGGCAAACTCCCTCAGGCCTGCCCATCCAGAGGAAATCACTGCAAAGAAGATGGTTCCAGGCTATGGTTCAGCCATTGGCTGCGCAGATGATGTTCTTGTGGTGGTTGATGACTCAGTGGCAAGGAGCAACAACCTGGTCGCTGGTGCAAATGAAGAGGGATACCACCTGCTCAACACCAACTTCGGCAGGGACTACCAGGGAGAAGTTGCTGATATTGCAAGTGCAAGCGGTGGCCATGCCTGTCCTGAATGCGGAGAACCCCTGGTTGCCTCGAAGGGTGTGGAAGTAGGTAACATCTTCCAGCTGAACACCCGATACAGTGAGAGCATGAACTGTACCTTCCAAGATGAGAACGGTGTCCGCCGACCTGTGATCATGGGATCCTATGGTATCGGAGTTGGACGTCTGCTTGCCTGTCTTGCAGAGAACTACAGTGATGAGAAAGGACTCAGCCTGCCGATCAGTGTGGCGCCAATGCAGGTGCACTTGGTGAGTCTGGTAAAGGATGCCCAAGTGGCTGAAACCATCTATCAGTCACTCACCCAGGCAGGTGTTGAGGTTCTCTATGATGACCGGAAGGAGTCAGCCGGGGTAAAGTTTGCTGATGCTGATCTTATCGGCCTCCCCATTCGCATTACCTTGGGGAACCGTTCCCTGAAGGAAGGAAAGGTGGAGGTGAAACTCAGAAGCAATCTTGAAGAGTCTTTCTCCTTCGGTGTTGATACCGTAGTAGAGGAAACCCTCAGCCTGATTGCGAGACTCAAGGATGAATTGGCCTCGCAGATTGTAGAGACTGAGTGGCAGAAAAACTAAATCGAA
Source organism: Spirochaeta sp. (assembly GCA_020054965.1). The sequence goes on from JAIMZO010000005.1 coordinate 17,845, forward strand.
AGCCTAGAGAAATGAATATCCCTTGGTCAGTATGCATTGATCAAGGGAGTTTTGTATTCCAAGGCTGAAAATGTGTCAGTTGGCACCCATCTTCTTCAACTGATTGATTATATAGGTACGCTTTGCTGCCTTGGCATACTCAAGCACAGAGTGGCCCTGGTAGTCACGGGCATTGATATCAGCACCGGCTTTCAGCAAGGCTGTTACAACACGTGTCTCGGGATTGCTGTTTACAGCCATGATCAAGGCAGTCTCCCCAAGATAGTTTCGCGCATTCAAGTCAGCACCGGCTTTCAGCAATTCTTCGATGATCTTGGGACTGGTGCTCTTGTTGGCTGCAAGGTGAAGAGCATTTGAGCGATACTTTGGCTCAGCCTCCTGAATATCTGCTCCTGCTTCCAGTAACGCCTTAAGGACATTCACGGATGAATTGTACTGGGCCGCCAGCATAATTGGAGTAAGACCCCACTCATTCTGGGTATGAATGTCTGCACCCTGCTCAAGTAGACTTTTCACTTCCTTCACTTTGGTGGCAGAAACTGATGCCGCCAGCAATTTCTTGTTCAGAGTCTCTTCTCGTTTTGACATATGCAGAATATCTCCTTACTCATTATTTGAATTGTACTTACTACAAGTAGTATTTCAATTTTTCTTAAAATTGTACAGTCTTGGACCCAGCTTTTACCCAATTTCATCACTCTGTTACCCTTTTGGATTTGCTTCATCACACGTATATGCAGTATGATAAACCCATGGTAACAAAGGAAATCATCAAACAAGTCCCTAAAGTTGAACTCCACGACCACCTTGATGGAGGATTGAGGATCCAGACCATTCTCAGCCTAGCCAAAGCACAAGGCATCACCCTTCCCACTGAGGACCCTGAAGAACTCCACCAGTGGTTTGTCAGGGGAGGCAAGCAGAAAAGCCTCTCCTTGTATCTTGAAGCTTTTGCCCTGACCACCAAGGTTATGCAAAACAGGGCAGCATTGCATCGTGTTGCCTTTGAGGCTGTAGAGGATCTTGCTGCCGAGAATGTATGCTATGCAGAAATCCGTTTTGCCCCTATCCTTCACATAGAGGGCGACCTGTCCCTGGAGGAAGCAGTGCAAGCTGTGCTTGATGGCCTGCAACAAGGAACACGAAAAACGGGAATGCCCACCGGCCTGATCCTTTGTGCCATGCGCAACCAATCACCGAGCGTCAGCAAGCGCATTGCAGAACTCGCCGTTGCCTTCGCCGATCGTGGTGTTGTTGGATTCGACCTTGCCGGCGATGAGATCGGGTACCCTGCCAAGAAACATCTTGACGCATTCCAATTCATCAGAAGCAAGAACTTCAATATAACCATCCATGCAGGTGAAGCCTTCGGGGTAGAGTCCATCTGGCAAGCTGTCCAACTGTGTGGTGCTCATCGCATCGGGCATGGCGTTCGCTTGGTGGAGGACATGGGGATTGAGGGAACCAGAATCGAGAAAATGGGTTCCCTTGCAGCCTTCATCCTTGACCGGAGGATTCCAATGGAAATGTGTCTTACCAGTAATGTTGGGACAGGGGCAGTGAAGGACTATGACAGCCATCCATTCCCCATCCTCTTCAGAAACAAGTTCAGGGTATTCCTTTGCAGCGATAACCGCTTGATGAGCGACACCACGATAACCAAGGAGATGGAGCTTGCAGTCCAATACTACAACCTGACCATCCGGGATCTTGAGAAGATCACGATCAATGCGATGAAGTCCGCTTTCATCCATCATGACCAGAAACTCTCAATCATCTATGATGTGATCAAGCAACGATACGCTGAGATTCGCCAGAAATACGATCTTCAGGACTAGAGCGTCCGCTTGAACACATCCAGAGGATTGATCCTCATACGGATCCTGCAGTACAGGTACCCGAATATCAAACCACTGAGATGGGTAAGGTGTGCAACATTTCCCCCAGCGCCAAATACATGGCTGGAAAGTTCAATAAATGCATACAAGATGACCAGGATCGGGGCTCTGATGGGAATGAGGCCAAAGACAAAGATTACCGAGTAAGGATAGAAGACTGCGAACATCAAGAGCACCCCGTAGATAGCTCCCGATGCACCCACAAGGATGACATTCGTCCCGGCAAGATAGTAACTGAAGAAACTGACAATCCCACTGAACAGACCAGTCAGGAGATAGAACAGGAGAAACTCCTTGCTCCCAATCCTGCGTTCAACCATCGAGCCAAAGATGAAAAGACTCAGCATGTTGAATAGCAGATGACTAAACCCCCCATGCACAAACATGTAGGTGAAAGGTTGCCAGAGATATCCTCCCAAGACCAGGGAAGGAATCATTGCAAGATAGTAGGTAAGCCTTGGATAGACCATCGATGTGACGAGAAATACCAAGACGTTGATGCCAACCAACTTGAGCGTAACATTTTTATAGCTCGTATCCCGGAATCTCCGGTTCAAAATAGTGCTCTTTTTCATAAGCATACAGTATATAGGGAAAGAGACAACGTCAATTGAGCAAAATTTGCACACCTTTTTACGGGTGTGAATGCAATGCACACCCTTTTTACGCCCCTACCCCTATTTGCAGGCTCCATTCCCCTGTTTTGTTCTTGGCACGCTTAT
>JAIMZO010000006.1 GCA_020054965.1 Spirochaeta sp.
CTTGAGCAACCAGGTCTTACCCACCTGCCGGATACCCTGCAGAAGCAGTGGTTTACGATACAAAGAGTCTTTCCATGCCACGAGAGACTTCATAGCAGTTCTTTCCATATAGGGTCCCTCCTCTTTTTCTCCCCAAGTATAGACTGATTTTAGGTATAAAGCAAAAGGACATCACATAATTTCTGCATATTATGTGATTTTTTTCACACTTTTCTCATATATTATGTGATTTATTGTATCATATTTCCATACATTTAATCAGTACATGGTTCCACCCAATTCCTGCCTAAGAGGCAGGAATTGGGTAGTGTGGAGGTATCTTTTATAAGGTAATTTTCAAATCCTGGAAGTGATTCTGGTGCCCTTCTGACAACCTCAGATACAGGACAAGGGATCTCTCTCCTTGCTACCCTGCCTTGTAGCCAGGCAGGCGTTCTCAGAATCTGTACTTCCCACCAAGAGTTCTTCCGGGTAGCTCCCTTGCCTCTTGGCTTCTGGCCATACTACACCATAGGGGTGTGAAGAAACCATTCGGGAAATATGAGAAAAGGATGAATACAAAAAAGACCCCTCTCAATACAGGAAGGGATCCTTACATCGACAGGAGGTGTATTAGGTAATCGGGGCTGGATTGAAATAACAGAGGAAGTTGTTCAGCCCATACTGTTCACTGAAGGGCTTCTTCCCACTTGCCACATCCAGGATCAGGTTGAACAAGCGCTCCCCAACCACTTCGACAGTCTCTTCTCCGGTAGCAATGGAACCTGCATCAAGATCGATCAGATCCTGCCACTTGTTCTTCAAGGCATTACGGCTCGAAACCTTGATAACCGGAGCCTCCGCCAAACCATACGGCGTTCCACGCCCGGTCATGAAGACCTGTACGGTCATGCCGCTGGCAAGCTGGCTGGGACCGCAGACAATGTCGCTCGCTGGGGTGGCAGCGAATATAAGCCCTTTCTTGGTAGGAAGCTCGCCAGGGCCGAGCACCTCGACTATGGGAGCATGTCCACTCTTCACGATGGAACCCATCGCTTTCTCAACAATATTGGAAAGACCACCCTGCTTGTTTCCAGGAGTAGGATTTGCACTGCGATCCACACCTCCCTTTGCGAGGTATTCATCATACCAGCCGATTTCAGCTACCAACTTCTTGAGGGCTTCCTCGTCCTTGCAACGCCCGGCAAGCAGATGCACCCCGTCACGGACCTCAGTGACTTCACTGAACATCACGGTGGCACCACCCGAGACAAGGAGGTCACTCGCATAGCCTGCACTCGGATTGGCCGTCACACCGCTGAAAGCATCACTGCCCCCACACTGCATGCCAACACAAAGCTTCCCAAGAGGCAGGGTTGTGCGTTTACGCTTATCAAGTTTCTTGAGCTTGGCCTCTGCCATCGCAAGCAGGGCATCCATCATGGACCCGTAGCCTGGATAGTCCTGAAGGATCATGACATTCTCTGGGGTATTCTCTTCATCACTGAGCAGCTTATCGACGGTGAGTTTCTCACAGCCAAGCCCCACCACCATGATTTCCCCCCCGAAGTTGGGATTCTTGATGGTGTTCCTGATCGATCGGATAGGAATGACTGCATCGGGTGCGTTGATCGCAACCCCACACCCGTAGGCGTGGTTTATGGCAACCACTCCATCAACATTTGGATACTGAGGAAGCAATTCACCCTGAATTCGTTTCACCAATTGGTCCACCACCCCACTGACACACTGTACCGTGGTGGTGATGGCAAGGAGGTTACGCGTCCCGGCATACCCCCCATTTGGGTTCGCATATCCCTCGAAAGTGGTGCGTTTCGGTTGGGGAAGCACTACTTTTTCTGGCTCTTTGAAAGAAAGCGCATCCAAAGATGGCTGAAGTGGTAACTCAAGGGAGTTTTCGTTAATCCAAGCACCCTTCTTCACCCCTTCAAGCAAATAGCCAAGCACCACACCATAGCGGATGACCTCATCCCCTTTCTGCATATCCCGCAGGGCCACCTTATGTCCCTGGGGAATGTCGGAGAGGAGCGTGATACCATCAACCACATCACCCTTGCGGGAGGCTTCAGTGATAATGGCAACCGTATCCCTTGGATCGATCTTCAGGAGCAATGCATTCATTTTTCAATCCTTATCATTTGTATTTATTATATATTATTCTTCATAAAATCATTCCCCAAATCGGAATCGAGATCAGGGACAGGAACGTGCTGACAATGACCAGCTTTGAAGCATAGATGGTATCCCTTCCATATTTGGAAGCCAGGATTACCGTGGAGGACCCCCCAGGCATTGCAGATAAGATGACCGACACTCCAATGATCAGTGGATCGAGGCCAAGAAGCTTTGTAGCCACGAATGAGACCAAGGGAATAAAACCAAGACGCAGCAAGGAAAAACTAACAAGATTCCTGTCGATACGTAGATGTTCCTTCTTCATCTCAGCAAACAGGGAACCGATAAGCATCATGGACAAGGCCGTGGTACAGCTAGCGAGAGAAGAGAGCGTCATTTCCATAAAGGAAGGAATCTTGACCGGAAACACCATCCAGAGCAGCCCAATGTACACCGCGACCATGCAGGGGTGAAGGATGACTTTCAGTGCTGCCTGCTTCCTGTTGACCGCTGCCGGGCTGAAAATGGAAAGACCGGCCGTCCACATGACGATTCGCTGGGGGATCAGGTAGATGGAAGCATACATGAATCCGGCTGCCCCAAAGAGCTCTCCTGCGATGGGCAACCCGAGAAACCCCGCATTGGAGACCAAAAGCCCATAGCGCAAGACACTCTTTTTTCCCTGCTCCTGCTTGCAGTAGGTCACCTTGGAGAGCAGGAAGCAGAACAGCTGGATCCCTACTGACACAAAAAAGATAATGGAGAATGAGAGCAGTATCTCCCTGCTGACATCCATCCTGAAAGAAAGAATGATGCTGCTCGGCAAAGTCACATAGAGCACGAGGTCGGTCAGGAACCCTTTCGTGTGTTCACTGAACAACCCCACTTTCCGAAGCAACGCCCCTACCGCCAGCAAGGCGAAGAGTTGCCCTTGCAGGTTCCATAGACTTGCGAGATCCATATGCAATTTCTTCCTTCAGTTCCCAACGCCGGGACGACAGAAAGCCATCCCGGCATGGACCACCCTATCGTACCAAGGCAGGGCGCTTGGGATCGAACTTCCAGCCAGGGATCAGGAACTGCATACCCTTTGCATCATCCCGGGCACCAAGCTTCTGGTCGACATACAACTGGTGAGCTTTCTCAACCTGCGCCCGATCGACCTCGATACCCAGTCCTGGCTTACCGGTGAGTGCAATATGCCCATCCTCAATCTTCATCGGATCGACACTGAGACGCTCAATTCCCTCCTGCCAGATCCAGTGGGTATCGATTGCCGTTGGATTACCCGGTACGGCTGCCCCCACATGGGCGATCATGGCAAGGGAGATATCAAAGTGGTTATTGGAATGGGAACCCCAGGTAAGACCAAACTCATCACAGAGCTGGCCAACCCTGACTGCACCACTCATCGTCCAGAAGTGACAATCGGCAAGCGGGATATCCACACTCTGCAATTCCAGGGAGTGGCCGAACTGCCTCCAGTCGGTGGCAATCATGTTCGTTGCGGTGGGAAGGCCGGTAGCACGACGGAACTCACTGAGAATCTCACGTCCACTGTACCCATTCTCTGCTCCACAGGGGTCTTCACAGTAGGTAAGTATCCCTTGCATGTCCTTACAGAGACTTATTGCCTCCTTGAGTGACCACCCACCATTCGGGTCGAGGGTCATTCGTGCATCGGGATACGCTTTCTTCAAGGCCCTGATGACCTCGATCTCCTTGCTGCCCTCGAGCACGCCTCCCTTGAGCTTGAAGTCCTTGAAGCCATAGAGATCCTGGCTTGCCCTGGCAAGCTCAACCACCGCATCAGCATCCAGAGCTTCTTCATGGCGAAGGCGATACCAATCCTCACTGTTCTTCTCATCAGCGTAATAGGGAAGGGTTGTCTTTTTTCGATCCCCAATGAAGAAGAGATATCCCAGTACCTTCACACGGTCCCTAATCTTTCCATCCCCCAGAAGGGAGGCAACAGGTACTTCAAGGTATTGGCCCAATAGGTCCAGAAGCGGAGCTTCAATTGCTGTTACCACATGGATTCCAGTCCGTAAATCGAAGGTTTGCAGACCCCGTACATCATTCTCGTCAGTGCCGAGGGCTTCCTTGACTCTCAGGAGTGTCTGTTTGTACTCACTGATCCTGGAACCCTCAACCACATGCTTCACATCCTCAAGGGCCTTGGTTATCTTCTGGCCACCTGGGACCTCACCTACGCCGGTGTTTCCCTGGCTATCGGTCAAGATGACAATATTACGGGTAAAATATGGCGCATGGGCTCCACTGAGGTTCAGCAGCATGCTGTCCTTACCTGCTACAGGAAAGACTTCCATTTTCTGAATATAGGGAATCATAATATCTCCTCCTAGCGTATGGGCAGGTACATTAAGGTATTCTGTGTACCGTATCTATTCCATGCTATAGTGCTTTTTCCAATATGTCAATTTTTATTATAGATTTTATAATTTTTATTTAGTTTTTTATAAATATATTTGAGCTTATTGCTTGCAAGTCTTTCGCTTCATGTACTATACAGTAATCGTTATATCTCATGGATCGATGTTATTGAGATGGTCTTCGTATTTTCTTTGATAATTTCATAATTACATGCAATACTATAATTGTGTTATAATAATTTGTATATATTTCAAATAGGAAAGAGGACGTTACCATGCCGAATGACACTGACAAATACAACATCAAAGCTGTTTCTCGATGCTTCCAGATACTCGACTATGCCGCTGAGCAAAATGGCCCCATCTCCATCCAGGATGTCTGTACCGCCTTGGACACCAACAGCAATATGGCTTTTCGCCTGCTGGCAAGCTTGCAGGGGTCAGGGTACATGACCAAAGACCCATACACCGGCTTGTATGCAATCAGCCTGAAGACGCTCAAGCTCAGCAGAAGTGCACTTCACTCCCAGGAAATCCGGAAAGTCACCATGCCCTACCTGGAGCTGTTGTGGAATCAGTTCCCCAAGGCAAACGTCAATATGGCAGTCTTCTACAACGGGGAAGTACTTATGCTCGACCGAATTGACACCCAGAGCACTCCTCGTACCTATTTCACCCCAGGCAGGCAGCTACCCTTCCATTGTACAGCTTTGGGCAAGGTCCTGACCAGCGAGATGGATGAAAAAGAACTCGATATGCTCATCGAGCAGAAAGGCCTTGCAAAATATACCGAGCAGACCATCACCGACCCAGCCGCATTCAAGAAAGAGCTTGCAAAGGTTCGAAGCGAAGGTTGCGCCCGCGACCGCAATGAGTTCATCGACGGAGACAACTGCTCAGCTGTTCCCGTGAGAGGCAGGGATGGAAAGATCATAGCCGGCATCAGCGTAAGTGCCCTGGTCTCAAATATGAGTGTGGAGGAGATCGAGAGAACCATTCCCCGGCTGAAGGATACTGCTTCCAGGATCTCCTATATGATGGGATTCACCACAACTCCGGTCTTGTGATCTAGCCAAACCATAAAGTATGCACAAGAGAGTCGTCGTTATTGACGACCCTCTCATTGTACAGGATAGTTCTGGAAACGAGTTATTCCACGACGTCGAAGCCACCATCGATGAGGCTCTGACGGAGGTTCTCCATCTGAGCGGCCGGGCTTGGCATCGTGGGAAGGTAGGGCCTGCCCACCTTCATCCCCACCAGGTTCGCCAGGTCCTTTGTTGCAACCGGGAAGCTCGACTTGTCGGTCGCCAGGCGGATCGGGTTCAGCCTCAGCTGTGCCTCAAGCGATCCCTTGATGTCCCCGGCCACGTACCTCTCGTAGATCGAGCACACCAACTGCGGCAGGTAGTTCGCCGTCGAGCACACCGCCCCCACCGCACCGACCCCGAGGCCGGAGTAGATCAGCGTGTCCTTCCCGCTCAGCACCTTGAAGGAGATGTCGGCGTTCCGCCTCACGAACTCCATCGTCTGTGTCAGGTCCCCGCTCGAGTCCTTCATCCCCACCAGATTAGGGATGCTGTGCGCCAGCTCCTGGACCAGGTCCTGGCTCATCGCGTACCCGCACCTGCCGGGGTTGTTGTACAGCAGCACAGGCACCTCGGGGACTGCAGCGGCTATGGTACGGAAGTGCTGCTTCAGCTCCTCCTCCGTCGGCCTCAGGAACATCGGCTGCAGGATCGACACGCTCCTCGCCCCAAGGCGCACACCCATCCTCGCCAGGCGCACGCACTTGCTCGTGCGTATCGCCCCGACTCCCATGTAGATCGGCACCCGCCCTGCACACTGGTCCACCATGATCTTCAGGGCCTCTTCCATCTCGGCCTCTTCCATCATGTAGAACTCGCCGTTCGACCCGAAGGCAAGGATACCGGAGCATCCCCCCTCGATGACGTAGTCCACCAGGCGCCTCAGCGACGCCTCGTCCACCTTCTCGTCTTCCGTGATCGGGGTCACAATCGGGGGTATGATTCCCTTGATGAAACTCGTATCCATGCCTCTCTCCTTCCTCAGTCGCCGATCTTCGTCCCGCTCACCTTCGCGTAGTAGCGGGCCAGCGCACTGTGGTCGTCGCCCCCGAACCCGTCGGCGTGCAGCGTCTCCATCATCTCCCTCACATACGCGGTCAAGGGCAGGGGCGATCCCACCCCGTGGCCCGTGTCAAGCGCATTGGCAAGGTCCTTGATGTGCAGGTCGATCTTGAACCCCGGCTTAAAGTTCGATTCCATCATCATCGGTGCCTTCGCGTTCATCACCGTGGAACCGGCCAGCCCCCCCTTGATCGCGTCGAACACCAGGTGCGGGTCGACCCCGGCCTTCTTCACCAGCGTGAACGCCTCACTGACCGCCGCTATGTTCAGCGCCACGATGATCTGGTTCGCAAGCTTGGTCGTGTTCCCTGCCCCGATCGGACCGCAGTGCACCGCACTGGCCCCCATGACCAGCAGGATATCCTTCAGCTCCTCGAACAGTTCCTTCTCCCCGCCGACCATGATCGCCAGCGTACCGTCGATCGCCTTGGGCTCCCCGCCGGAGACCGGGGCATCGAGCATCCTCACGCCCTTCTCTGCACAGGCCTTCTCCACCTCCTGGCTTGCAAGCGGCGCAATCGAGCTCATGTCAACCAGCTTCAGGCCCGCCTTCGCCCCCTCGAGCACTCCATTCTCACCCAGCACCACGCTCTTCACGTGCGGGCTGTTGGGAAGCATCGTGATCACCAGGGGTACCTGGCTTGCCACATCAGCTGCTGAGGCTCCGGCTACAGCGCCCGCTGCAACCACCTCTTCCACACTCGCCTTGTTCAGGTCGAAACACACCACCTCATGTCCTGCCTTCAGCAGGTTCTTTGCCATGGGCTTGCCCATGATCCCCAGTCCGATAAATCCAATCTTCATTGTATATCTCCTCATTACATATATATTGATCAGGTATAACGAAGATGATATGCCGAATGCCGACATGACGGGCATACCATTATCCCTAGAAGCACCAGTGGCTCCTAGGGATAGAGTAAGGGGAGACTTTAATTCTGTCAACTAAAATTATAGTTTCTTACAGTAGTATTATATTTTTTTAACCATGTTATATAAAATTCAAACTGCATTATATAGACAGGCTTAAAAGACTTCTCATGCTAGCCATTCACTACATTCTGCCTTGCACCGGAGAGAAAGCCCTTCAGGTTTGCAACAGCGATATCCATCAATCTCTGACGGCTTTCCCTTGGGGCCCAGCTGATATGGGGTGTGATCAGGCAATTCTTGGCCTGCAAGAGAGGGTTATCCTCCCTGATCGGCTCAGAGGAGACGACATCCAATCCAGCAGCAGCAATCTTTCCACTGTTGAGGGCATCTGCAAGGTCCTGCTCCACGATGAGTGGCCCTCTGCTGTTGTTGATCAGGATTACCCCATCCTTCATCTTTGCGATGCTTTCCTTGTTGATGATACCCTCGGTTTCAGGGAAGAGAGGACAGTGCAAGGCGATCACATCACTTTCAGACAACAAGGTATCCAGGGAAACATACTCATCTTTCAGCTCGGGATTCTGATAGGAATCATAGGCAATGACCTTCATGCCAAAAGCTTTGGCAATCCTGCCTGTCGCCTGCCCTATCCTTCCATACCCGATGATTCCCATCGTCTTGCCAGCAAGCTCAATGAGTGGGTAGTCCCAGAAACAGAAATCAGGAGCCTTGCTCCATCTCCCTTCCTTGACTGCATCACTGTGGTGTTGCACGTGATGGCAGATTTCAAGTAACAAGGCAAACACAAACTGTGCCACGGCATCCGTCCCATAGGTTGGAATGTTGGTGACCACCACACCCCTCTCCTTTGCTGCCTGGATATCAACTACATTGTACCCGGTAGCCAGTACCCCGATATATTGCATCCTCTCAGCATTCTTTATGGTCTCGGCTGTAAGCGGGGTCTTGTTGGTAATGACAATATCAGCATCAGCGATACGCTGTGCAATCAAATCATCAGGAGTACGGTCATATACTGTCACATCTCCCAGTTCTGCAAACCCATCCCAGCTCAGGTCCCCTGGGTTCTCCGTATATCCATCCAGAATGACTATCGTATGTTGCATAGTGCCTCCTCATATGCATAGCCTAGCCTACATTTCTCCCTTTCCTCAATCATCCAAAGACGACTATTCCCCTCCATGCTGCAGAAGGGAGATAGCGTGAACCTGATAAAGAAGTTACCGAACCACACCCTCAAATACTGGATTACGGGGCGCAAGGCTTCCAGCAGAATACCCCCAGATGGAGGCATATTCAGCAGGGTCCTCCCCCATTTTCTCCAACTGTCTCAGATAATGGGCTATCGACTTGGATTCGATGATGACAACAGAGCCCATCTCCTCGATCACCTTGCTGTGTGGTCTGGTGTGGTCGAACGCAAACTCCAGGATACGCCTCCCGTCATCGGTAATACCGATGGTCCTGAAGGTGTTGCTCTTTCCCACTCCCGGCAGGTTGATCGTATTCCGGTCCGTTGCAAGGAATGGGATCTCAGCCCCCTCACGAACCATGTTGATCTGTTCTACCATCTTCTCCGCCTCACTCATGAAGGGACGAAGCGTGGCGAGATACCGCTGAGGAACCTGTCCGATGGAACTCTCTTCAAGTTGCTCCTGCATGCTTCTTGCATTGGTCGCAAACAACTCTCGGTTCTCCTTGAAGCCCTTGACCGTGAAGGTATAGTAAGGAAGGACGCCGATATCATTGAGTACCTTACGCAGTTTTGCCGTATGGCCACGTCTGCTGGCAGCGACCGTGAAGACTTCCTGGTTGGTAACCGCCCAACCGGCATCAAGCAATCGCCTGATCGCCTTCCTGGTATCGGGGGTAATTTCCATGGCCGAGGAGATGTGCGTCTGGATCACACACTGGTCAATGCCCAAGATTTGTGCCTCGGCCTTGAAATCGGCAAGCACCTGGATGAGTTCCTTGGTGACTCGCTGGGGGAGATAGACCGGGAGTTTTGTCCCAAGACGGACCCTACGCATGGGAGCATACTGAGCATCTTGCGGTCGTTGTTTGTTGTCTTCCAGTTTCTGCCTTGCCATCTCAAGTACTGCGTCCAGGATTGAACGCAGGGATTTCACCGAGCTCATGAAAGCATCCCCCCCGGTGATCAGGATATCCCAAAGGTAGGGATCATTCCTGAAATACTCCATATTGACGGAAAGCTGCTCTTCCCAGGTCCGCTTCGGACGAAGTTTCTCCAGCTCAAAGTTGAATCGTCCTGCCTGGAAGTCGTACATTCTCTGGCAGTAGGAGCATAACCCTCCGCAGGCTCTTCCCATGGTATCTGGAATAAAAATGGCGACCGTTGGGTACCTTCGGTGGACATTGTGGGAGGGAAGCAACCACCCTGCGGCATTGGGCTCCCCTGGTTTTGCAATATCCTCTTTCTCCCAGGCAACAATGGAACCAAACTCCTCCAGGAGGTCCTGACTGTAGAAGAGATAGGCACGTAAGGCGAGGTCACTCCCTGGATGCTCCTGCATCGCCCTTGGACGGGTATCGATGAGAGAGAGGAAGTAGGGAGTGGCAAAGATGGGAATACCCTTTCTCTGTGACTCCTTCATGACCCTGAGCGTCTCAGCATCCATGCTGTTACCAAGATAATGATTGAGTTCCTCCGTGCTCCTCAAGGCAAAGTGCAAGTGGAATCGGTCCTCCTTCCACCATGCGAGCACCTGCTTGCGCTTTTGCTCATGACTCATGCCATCCTTGAACTGATACAAGGAGCTTTTTCTCCGTCTATCCTCGATACGCTTGATCAGGAGCTCAACAATTCGCTCCTTGTTCTTCGTCCTCCAAGCGATCACCTCAGGATCCAGACCACTTGGATGGGAAGCCATCCACTGTTCCACCTGACTTCTCGAGGGGATTACACGGTCCTCCACCCCACTCATCTGGCCGATGAGATGAGCCATATCCTCAAGGAAATCGAGATGAACCGACGGCTCTTGTCCCAACAAGACGCGCCTCAAGAGCGAAATGGGACGCGAGGTCACCGGCTCCCCATGGAGGTTGAGGTCTTCATAGACATCCCCCTCATGGTCGAGATAGTCCATCATCCTAAGGTATGCCATCGAGGTGCTCATCAAGGTATAGTAGTCCTGTTCGGTTCTTCCTTCACCGGTATAATATGACCATGCTTTTGGGTATCTCTGTTGCATCGTTTCAGCTATCTTTTCACGAAGAGTAGCTACCAAAGCCACATCATCAAGCTTCTGGTCAAGGAACAAGGAGATAAGTTCTGGATTGTCTGCCTTCATCCTGGTGACAAGTTCAGTAATACGATTGATAGATGTATTCATGCCATAAAGATACAGGTATGGGTTGCCAGGTGTCAAGCATTCTATTTTAGTATATATATTATATATAGTTACATCCGTTCATGACTCCAGTTTTTTTCCTTCAGTACGCTCATTTTCCTCTCTCTGGTTACATCGCCCAGAGCCCCACCACCCCTCTCAGAGCCCTTCCCGCCTTGACTATCCTCAGAAAAAAACGTATGAATATATGCGAATATATTAGAGGTATTATGTTAGAATTCCATACACCGTCCCCCGCGGACAAACACCTGTTTCCTGATCACAGCAAGCACCTCGCCTATGAATATTACTACTCGTATGTTGCACTCTGGGCAGATGCAATCGGCATCACCATCTGCAAGACAGATACTGCCTTGTATATGCATCTTGAAGAGGACGATTGTTTCCTGCTTCCCATCACCGACGACCTTCCTTCTGCAATGCAGGAACTTGAAGAGCACTGCAGGGAAACCGGACAACGCTTTCTCCTGGAATGTGTACCCTCCAAGGAAGCAGCGCAGCTGAAAGCGATGGGTTACCAGGCCGAACATGTCAGGAACCTTGATGACTATCTCTACGAAAGTGAGAAGCTCATCAAGCTCTCCGGCAAGAAATTGCAGAGCAAGCGTAACCACATCAATCAATTTGAGAAGCACTACACCTATTCAGTACGCCCCTTGAACAGTAAGGAACTACGTGAGGAGTGTTACAGGATGGCTTCCACCACCTGGCTTGACGGCAAGGATTGCACGACCAAGGAGATCAGGGATGAACTGAGAGCGCTCAAGCGAGCTCTCGACGGTTGGGATGAACTCAACTTCAAAGGGATTCTTGTCTGTGTAGACCACAACCTCACCGCATTTACCATCGGGGAAATCATCGATGAGGAAATGGCCATCGTACACTTTGAGAAGGCCGATACGTCCTACAAGGGAATCTACTCAGTCATCAACCAGCTCTTCGTCAGTGAATATCTCTCGGATGTTCATTATGTGAACAGGCAAGAGGATGCCGGCATTGCTGGACTCAGGAAAGCAAAGCTCTCCTACAAGCCGGATCTCATGGTCGAGAAGTACCGGGTAACAAAACAACCATGATCATAGAACGTGCAAAACCCAGTGACTACCAGGAACTCAAGCAACTCTGGCTCGTCGTTTTCAACGAAGAGCCAGCCTTCCTGGAGCACTTTTTTGCAACGCGAATCTCCTATCAGGACATCTTTGTCGCACGTGAGGACGATAAGCTGGTCAGTGCACTGCATGCGCTCCCCTTGTATTATCACAAACGGGGGGAGGAACATCCAACAAGCTACATCGTTGGGGCTGCGACCTACAAGGAGTACCGAAGGCGGGGGATCATGGGAAAGCTCCTGGAAGCAACCAGGCAGGCCTATGACCACCCCATCACACTCTTTCCCGCAGTCAGGCCATTCTATGAGGCAAACGGGTATTTCACCACCTCCAGTGTGCTCTCCTTCACCCTCGAAGCAAAAAACGGGGGGGGAGAGAGTCTCGCTGTCCAATATACCTACCAGGACCTGGATAGAATTTACCGAAAAGCTACCAGTGAAGAGGGTGCCCTCCTACGAGATGAAAAGGCATGGTCCTTCCTCACCGACGGCTATGAAGTGCTCTCTGTGGAGGGCGGCTACGCCTTTATCAGCGAGGGTAAGGCTGTAGAGACCATGGTACTGAGCAGTGATGCTGCTTCCAGCATGCTCTCCCTTCTTAAGGAAAGAGGAATCACTGAGGTACACACACTCGCATCCTCCCCACTTGCCAAGCTACTTGGAAGGGAAACAGGAGTGCCCATCCCGATGGGGATGAGCACCTCAAAGGAACTACAAGGTGTGTATATAGCCGAGCAGTATTAGCGGACAACACACTCGAAATGTTGTGTCCAGGTATCACCCTTGTCATTTTTCACCTGCAAGGTGAAGGGTATTACGGTCCCTGATGGAGCATCAGAGGCAATAACGAAACGGAACGTGTTGCTCTCACCTCGTACCTGTTGCTTATTGCTGGTGGCCCAACGGCTGTTGTTGGTACTCATCAACCCGGCATCCAATGAACCAAGATAGATTTCATCAGAGAGAATACGGACATATTCGCTTTCGCTGCTCAGTTTTGCACGAAGCCCGGCAAGGTCGACTGTCCCGGTATTGGCATAGGAAAAGCCCATGCTCATCTGGGTATTGGTGGGAAGGGCATCCTTGTCATAATAAAGAACGGTGATATCATCAATGGCAAGCCGCTTCCAAAGCGCCTCGAAATAGCCCCCCTTTCCTACCTTTTCATACGAGGATGGGTCAGTGATCAAGGTGCCGGTGCTCTTGTCATACCAACCTGCAAATATGGCTGATACATCATCGGTTACCGGAGTGGGAACCTCAACATCCTCACTTTCAATGAATACGTCGGTCCCGCTGAGTGGATCGACAAATCGAACCCCTTCCTGGTAGATGGCATACAGGGTCTGGTTGGTATAGCTCATCTTGATTGTCTCTCCTGGTTGGTAGGTGACCTCATCAGGAGTCACTCCCCAACCGGCCAACACACCAAGGCGCGATGAATTCATCCTCAATTGTCCGCTGGATGGCAAGACGACCTCGCTGCCAGGGACCTTGCGAATCTGCTGCTGATACCTGTAGCGATAGTTTTCTCCCTCAGAGGAGAAGTCCAGGGTAAGGGTCGGACGGTAATAGGGGCTATTCTCATACAACCATGCTGCATATTCACTTTTCTTTGGCTCATCAAGTCCCAGAATCTCTTCAAGAAGATAGTCGCTCGTATTCTGGTCCATGTGGTAGGTGGACAGCAGGCTCAGATGCTCCCGAGCCTCATAGTAGGCTTCCCTGTCCCCTTTGGAGCGAGCCTCATACAACCGCTTACGAGCCTGCTCTGCCTCATTGGCAATCGCCTCATTGAGTTTATCGTATGACTTGGTGATCTCCTCAAGACTCTGACTGCTCAGGTCTTTGCCCTGGATGGTTGCATACTGCTCCTCTGCTGTCGGGGTCGCAGCCACAGCAATCATCCCGACGGTGAGTATAACGGTCATCAATACAAGTATACGTATTCGTTTCATAGGATTTCCTCCTCCCATCTGCATAATCTGTTGTTTCCATCTATTGTAATAACAACACCAGAGAGGGATGGCAACCAGAGAGATTAAATCTTCATCTACTCTTTAATTCTGTGAAGAAATGTGAAGTATCACCCTTCGCCCTGAATAACTAAGAAAGCCTTCCTCCACCAAGGAGGCAAACTCCCGGCTGAGGGAGGTGCGGGCAAATCCCAACCGCTCTGCAAGTTCTTTCTTTGAAGTTGGCAGGACAACAGTATTGCTTCCTTGGATCACCGACAGGTTCTGCAGATAGGCAAGCAGACGCTCACGCAGGCTTTGCGCCGAGAGCTTGGTGACCGTCATACTCAACTCATGTGCACGGTCGCTCACTAATTCCAGGAGGGAGGAGAGAAATTCCACCCTTGTCTCACACAGGTCAAGCACCAGCACCTTGGGAAGATGCAACACTGCCGAATCATCCTCGCTGACAGCTGTCATCGGGTAGTGGTTGTACCGGCTGAACAGCAGGGTTGCGCCCCATACATCCCCTGGCTCGAGTACCCGGACCTTGAAAACCTTCCCCTCCTCATCAACGCTCTGGATGGAGACCTTCCCTGCTACCACCACATCGAGCGTGGTGCACACCTGTCCTTGCAGATAGAGCATCTGTCCCTTGCGGTAGGAGCCCAGTCTTGCCCCTCCATCCCTGAAACGGGAGGAGAGCACTTCTGCATCAAACCCATCAAACAGAGAAAGATTTTCAAGCAAAGGAAAGAAATCCATAAAAACCCCCAAAAGTGTAACATACGTAACAGTATAATGGAGAATATTCCGGTATGCTAGGAATACCAATCTTGAAAAGGAGTCAACAGTGACTGAAACAGTATATACCTACACCAAAACGGACGAGAAAATCGTTGGAAAACTGGTTGGCGATAACCATGCCATGATCAACCATGTGGTTCTGGCCAATGGGGGAGCACTTCCGGAGCACTACAGTGATTCCAATGCCTATCTCACCATAGCACGAGAAACACTCTCAGCCAACACCAACGAAGAACCGGTTGAATTCTTCATTGTCAAAGCACCCCACCCAAGGGTATACAAGGAACAATAAGTTATGAAGAAAACCATCCAGCGGACAGTACAGGTTCTTTTTCTCGGTCTCTTCCTCTTTCTGCTCATCAGGGGCAAGGTACAGGTGTGGATGGGAATCTTCCTGCTCTCACTTGTTCTCTCCCTCTTCTTCTCCCGGTTCTACTGTGGATGGATCTGTCCCATAAACACCCTCCTCAAGCCGATCACCTTCCTGAAAAAGAAGTTTCGTGTGGGCAGTATAAAGACACCTGCCTTCCTCAAGAACGGTGTGCTGAGGATCCTGCTGTTGGTTGCCTTCCTGGCACTCATGGTTTTCACCTTACGCTCAGGCAAACAACTGCCTGTGCTGCCAGCACTCGTAGCCATCGGTGTATTCCTCTCGCTCTTCTTTGAAGAAGAACTCTGGCATCATTGGCTTTGTCCCTACGGAACCATCCTTTCACTCCCCAGCAGGGCAGCCAAGAGACGCATGGTGATCGATCCTGATCTTTGCACCAACTGTGGCAGGTGCAAGCGGGTCTGTCCTTCGGGGGCGATCGTAAAGGAAGAGAAACATCGCATCATCAAGAACGAGTGCCTGGTATGCCATGAGTGTGAGCGGGTATGCACCAAGGGTGCCATCAGTTACAAATAAATCATAACCATTGTCTAGGTGAGAATAGAACAACAGGGAGAGCTTTTGCTCTCCCTGTTGTTGTGATGCTTTTTTTACTGTGGTACGTTATTTCTTCTCTTTCCGGAAGCAGAGGAACCAGTCAAGGCAGTATTGGTTCTCATCCTTGCTTTCCATCCGTTCCTTGGCGGTACCGCATGAACCTGGGGTGGGGATGATGACATCCTGACCTGGTCTCCAGTTTGCCGGAGTAGCGATATGCTCCTTGTCAGCCTTCTGCAAGGCCATCACCACGCGTTTGATCTCATCAAAGTTACGGCCAGTGGAAGCAGGATAATACATAATGGTTCTCACCACACCTTCGCCATCGATGATGAAAACAGCACGAACCGCCTGGGTGGATGATTGTGACTGGACCATGCCATACTTCTTGGCAACATCCATCTTGATATCCTCAATTACCGGGAACTTGACCTCAATACCCTTCATTCCGTTCCATTCCAGCTCCTGAATCTTTCTCAGCCATGCAATGTGTGCATAGAGGGAGTCGATGGAGAGACCGATAAGCTCAGTATTCATTGCCTTGAACTCGTCAGCCATGGAGGCAAAGGTCATGAACTCCGTGGTACAGACAGGGGTAAAATCAGCGGGATGGCTGAAAAGGATCACCCATTTTCCCTTATAGTCCTCGGGAAAGTTGATATCACCCTGTGTGGTCACTGCATGAAAGGCGGGGGCCTTGTCTCCAATCAAAGGAAGTGTTGCATTGTTCTGTACTTCGTCCATTTCTATAATCTCCTTGGTATGTGATACGTTTGTTGTATGCAGTAATAGTAATCATTTCTTTTAATAATATCAAGTACTTATTGATTATTATTTTTATTAAGTATAACTGTATCATTATTCCCTTGGAAACAATACATTTATGATAATTCTCGTCAATCTGCTCTTTTTTCGTCATTAATTCCTTGTCATTTTAGGTAACTCATCTGTAGAATTGCAGTACCTATATGCGTAAGAAGAAACGAGTAAGTATTCGAGGTAATTTCATCATCGGCCTGCTTCTTATCTGTGTAACCCTGATCTTTATCGGGGTCCTGAAGAACAGGCTGACTTCCCAGGCGATTGAAACCAATCGCTTGGTTTCCCATACCTATAAAGTGATCACAGAAACCAATGCCATGAAACGCACATTCCAAAACATCCGCATCAATGAACGCGGGTACTTGCTGACCGGGGACCGCTCCTACATGGAAAGCATCGGGGTGAGTACCTACTCCTTCGACCAGCGCCTCATGAAGCTGAGAATCCTTCTGAAAGAGAACGAGGAACAGAAAAGAAGACTGGACCTCCTGAAAATTACCTTTGATACATTGATCGATGAGAGTGTACAACCCCTCTTGCAGTATCGCAAACCCATTCTTGAAGATTCAACTTTCTTAACCGAGCAGGAAGAAATCTTGGAACTTTTCGAACACAGCGAAGCCATCTCCAAGACATTGGAACAAATTCTTGATGATATTGAAGCTGAAGAATATACACTTTTGGAAATGCGTCAGAGTGCTGTAGAAAGATGGTCTGCCATTGACCAGAAGGTCACCTTCCTTGGGCCGGTATTGGTCGTTATTATTGCATTCCTCTCTGGGATTGGGGCGATCAATCGACTGGAGGTCTACCAGAAGCAACAAGAGAAGGACCAAAGGGAACTGAGGGAGGCCCGTGATCGCTTTGCCAGCATTATCAAGGGTTCAAACCTAGGCTCGTGGGAGTGGAATCTTATAGATAACACTATCAAGATCAATGACATGTGGGCAGAGATGCTTGGCTACACAAAAGAAGAGCTGGAGCCCACCACCTTTGATACCTTCACCCGCTTCGTTCACCCCAAGGACCTTGATAGGGCCATGAAGCTGCTTGAAGATCACAAACTCGGCAAGAGTGAATTCTATAGTTGTGATCTCAGGATGCAACACAAGGATGGCCATTGGATCTGGGTCTTCGATCGTGGACAAGTGATAAGCCGCGATGAGAATGGGAAGGCCCTGCTCATGAGTGGGACCCATGCAGACATCACTGAGCGCGTCCTCCAGGCAGAAGCACTTGAGCAAAGCGAAGAAGAGAGCAGAAGACTTTTTGAGGCAATGAACCAAGGCTTCGCATACTGCCAGATTCTCCTTGACGAGGAAGGGAACCCCAATGACTTTCTCATCCTCAGGGTAAACAAGAACTTTGAAACACAGACCGGCCTCATTCCTGAGTTTTCTGTGGGGAAGCGAATCACAGAACTCTTGCCGCATGTAGAGCCCTATTGGTTCACTCATAACGGGGAGGTTGCACTTACAGGGAAATCAAAAACGTTTGAGGCTTTCAACAGTGACTTGAACCGACTCTTCAGGATCTCCTCATTCAGCCCTTCATATGGCTACTTTGCCATGATCATCGATGACATCACTGTCCAAAAGCAGATGGAAAAACAATTATACTATGAGAAGACCCTGTTCGAAACCACACTGCTCTCTGTTGGTGATGGTGTTATTTCCACCGATGCAGAGGGGAATGTTCAATTCATGAACAAGGTAGCTGAAAAGCTCACCGGCTGGCAGGCAGACGAGGCAAAAGGCCGGCCATTTGAAGAGGTATTCAAGATTCTCTGCGGAAGCGACCGCCACCCTTGTCAAAATCCTGTGAAACAGGTACTGGAGGCCAAGAGACAGGTTGAACTGGACGAGGATACCATTCTGATCGCACGTGATGGGGACGAACGTTTCATCAACGACAGCACAGCCCCCATTCTCAGCGCCAACCAAAACGTTACCGGTGTTGTCCTTGTCTTCAGGGACAGTACCAACCAACGGGTCAAGCAGGATGAGATCCGGATGCTGAGCGTGACAGACCCCCTGACCACGCTCCCCAACCGGCGCTATTATGAGCAAGCAAAAGAGGAGTTGAATGAGGAGCCCTACTACCCCCTTACCTTGGTACTTGCCGATGTAAACGGGCTCAAGCTTACCAATGATGCGTTCGGTCATAAGACTGGTGACGAGTTGCTGCGCAAGGTCTCTGAAATCATGCGCAAGACCTGCAGGGATGACGATATTGTCAGCAGGATTGGTGGTGATGAGTTCGTACTTCTGCTTCCTCAAACCGATGCGCTTCATGCACAGGCCATTGTAAATCGTATCAACAAGGCTTTGGAGAAGGAGAAGATCAGGGGAATCCAGCTCTCTGTCTCCTTTGGCTATGCAGTAAAGGAAAAGGACGAGGAGAGTTACGAGGATACATTCAAGGTTGCAGAGGACTCAATGTACCGCAACAAGCTCAAGCAGAGCATGACCTTCAAGAAACAGGTAATTGACACCCTGCTCTCCAAGCTTTTTGAACAGGAGGAAGGAGCCGAGGAACATAGCAATCTGGTTGCATCCTTGGCGAGTGCGTTTGCTGAGGTGCTTGGATATCGTAAGGAAGAGGTGAAAAATCTCAGGCTTGCAGGGCTGTACCATGACCTGGGCAAGATTGCCATCACCCCGTCCATTCTCTCCAAACCAAAGGAAGAGCTCACCCGAACCCAGGTCATGGAATTGCAGAGACACACTGAAATCGGATACAACATTCTTCGCTCTGTTGGGGAGTATGCCCCCTTTGCAGAGGCAGTGTTGCATCATCACGAAAAGTGGGATGGTAGTGGATATCCACAGGGTCTGAAACAGGAAGAAATTCCAGAGAGCGCCCAAATCCTTGCCATTGCAAACACATATGCAGACCACCTTCCCTCACTGGGGTTGGAAAAAACCATTGCATTCATGCAGGAACGGTCAAATACCTATTTCAACCCAGCATTGCTTGAAACATTCATAACCAAGGTAGTAAAGGCTCAATCCTGACGGAAAC
>JAIMZO010000007.1 GCA_020054965.1 Spirochaeta sp.
GTCATACGTCTTGTACACCCTGTGGCCGAATCCAGAGAGCCTGAACGGGTTTTCCTTGTCCTTTGCCATTGCAATTACCTGTTCGATGCTCAGTCCTTCATTATGGATTTTCAACAACATCTGCATGACTGCCTGGTTGGCTCCACCATGTTTGCTTCCCCAAAGGGCACAACAACCTGCTGCAACTGATGCATAAAGATTTGCCTCGCTGCTGCCTACCAGGCGGACAGCACTTGTGGAACAGTTCTGCTCATGGTCTGCATGGAGAATCAGGAGGATGTTCAATGCCCTGGCATGCAAAGGATCAGGAATATAGGCATTTACCGGCGTAAGGAACATCATGTTCAGGAAGTTCTCACAGTAAGAATACTTGTAGGAAGGGTCGACGAAGTCCAATCCATTCATCTGTCGATAACTGAATGCAGCGATGGTTCTCATCTTGGAAAGCAGTCTGCTGACCGTCAAGTCAACATTCTCTTCCGGATCGGCATCCTCCAATTCAGGATAAAACGCAGAAAGTGATGCAACCATTGCGGAGAGAATTGACATAGGGTGGGCTTCCTGCGGATAGTCACGGAAGAAGTTCCTCATGTCAACGTGGAGCAATGAGTGCCTATTGAGCATGTCTGCATACGTGTGACGTTGGGCGAGTGTGGGAAGTTCCCCCTTGATCAGGAGATAGGCAACCTCAACGAAATCACAGTTCTCCACCAGGTCCTCAATATCATATCCGCGATATCGGAGGATTCCCTGCTCCCCGTCAACAAAGCAGATATTGCTCATACAGGATCCTGTATTTACAAAGCCGGGGTCATACGTGATGAACCCAGTGTTTTTTCTCAGGGCGGTTATGTCGATTGACTTTCCACCCATGTTGTCCGTGATGACAGTGAGATCGAATTCGTTGTCCTCAAGGACCAGTTTTGCTGCTTTTTCTTTGATATCCATTTTATAGCCTCCTTTAGGGGGTCATTTCGTATAGTATTTTGTGAGCAGGTGGGTGAAATGTATCCTAGTTTGATTGTTTTGGAAATATATCACCCAAGCATTCCTTGCCTTTTCTTTCTGACCAGTAATGGTTATACTGGTAGGTATCAATCCCAGGAGATGCCCCATGGAAGAATTTGTATTGCCGCTTGATGAGGAAATTGTCGATATTGCAGACTTTTTTAAGGTCTTCGGAGATCCCACCCGATTGAAAATCCTCTTCCTGCTTGAACAGGGGGAGAGAGGCGTCAATGCAATCAGTGAGGAACTGAACATGCAACAGAGTACCATCAGCCAACAGCTCAAACTTCTCAGGGCCCGTCGCTTGGTGCGCTTCAGGAAGGACGGGCGTAATGTTCTCTATCGTCTCAATGATGAACATATCCATGACATTCTTGCCATGGGCGTTGAGCATTACCAGGAATTACTCTGATCAGTACCTCTGGGATTCATGTTCTGCATATTCGCCAAAGAGATTTAGGCACATCTCTCTCTCTGCTTGGGTAAGGTTGAGTACTCCCTGATCCTTGCATCCTTCCTGTATGTACCGATAAATGTAATCATCCCGAAATCCAATCGCCTCGGCGTCCTCAGGTGTGCACCCGTAGTACACCTCCTTGATGTTTGCCCAGATGCTTGCAGAGAGACACATGGGACAAGGATAACAGGTGGTGTAGAGTATGCAACCGGAAAGGTCATGGGTCCCTTTCTTCTTGCATGCTTCACGGATGGCATTTATTTCTGCGTGTGCGGTCGGGTCATGGGTTGCCAACACACTGTTGGAGGCAACATAGAAAGAACCATCGTTTGTGTCCACAACCACAGCACCAAAAGGACCACCTTCATCGTTGTTCATGGTCTTTCGTGCTTCGTCTATCGCCATTTGTAAATACGCTTTCACATCCATAGTACTCTATCTCCAATCATCACTCTCGCATACGTTCCTCAGTAGATAAATTGTCGCCCTCTGTCTCTTTGCAAGCGGTAGTGATCAACAGCTTACCCGCGTTTGGAACTGGCAATCAAGCGGATTGCATTGATATTGATGAATCCCTTGCAATCAACCGGCTCATACCCACCAGCCTTGTCCATGCTTCCCATCTCCTCGTCGTAGAGGGAGAAGGGGCTTTCTACGCCAGCGAAGATGACATTACCCTTGTACAGTACAACCTTGCTGGTACCTGTGACATGCTTCTGGCTCACGGTGAAGGCAGCGCGAAGCATCTCAAACTCAGGAGCACCCCAGTAACCATTGTAGATCAACTCAGAATACTTGGGCATGAGACTGTCCCTCAGGTGCATTGCTTCCTTGTCCATGGTAATGCCCTCAAGATTATGATGAGCCTTCCAAAGGATTTCACAACCCGGGGTCTCATAAACACCGCGACTCTTGATCCCGATATAGCGGTTCTCCACCATATCCACCCGGCCGATTGCGTTGTCATGTCCCATCTTGTTGAGATAGAGAATCATCTGCAGAGGATCAGTGACTACCGTTTGGTCGTTTTCGTTCTTCACAGAGACAGGAATGCCGTCCTCGAAGGTCAAGGTCAGCAGTGTTTCCTCATCCTTGGCTTCCTTCGGGCTGAGGGTAAGGCTGTACACATCATCATCAGCGCGAAGTGAAGGATCCTCCAGGATACCGGCCTCATGGCTTATGTGGATGAGATTCTCGTCCTCGCTGTATGGCTTCTTGGTGGATGCCTTGACGGGGATATCATACTTCTTTGCATAGGCGATCATATCGCTTCTTCCCTCGAACTGACTGAGCCATTCCGGGTCTTTCCAGGGACTGATGATCTTAACCTCGGGCATATGCATATAGTAACCGAACTCAAAGCGGACCTGGTCATTTCCCTTGCCTGTGGCTCCATGGGAAACATAGACAGTTCCTTCCTTGCGGGCAATTTCAATCTGGCGTCTTGCGATGATCGGGCGGGCCAGGGAGGTTCCCAGCATATAGGTGCCTTCATAGATGGTATTTGCCTGGAGGGCAGGGAAGATGTAGTCAGTGACCAATTCCTCTCTGAGGTCTTCCACGTATACTTTTGAAGCACCAGTTGCCAAAGCCTTCTTTTCAATAGCTGCAAAATCCTCGTTCTGCCCTACATTTGCCACATAGGCGATGACATCAAACCCTTTATTGGCAAGCCATTTCAGGATAACCGAGGTATCCAGTCCTCCGCTGTATGCCAGAATGATTTTTTCCTTATCCATATTCGTATCTCCCTGTCCGGTATTGTATTCTGCCGTCAGTGTAGTAATTCTTGTGTAGAATGACAAGAGGTATATGCATAAATATTCGTATAAATCGTATTATATGCAATTAAAATCGAATATATCAAGAAATATACTGCATTAATATACAACAATACTAATTCGAAAATTTTCGAAATAGTAATTGCAAAATCATATTTTCCACTCTATACTGCAGTGGAGGTAGTCAAATGCTGGTATGTGATCAAATAACCAAACGATATGGTAATCAACCAACGAAAGCGGTCGATACACTGAATCTCTCCATTGCACCTGGGCAGATATTCGGATTCCTTGGTCCCAACGGGGCTGGAAAGAGTACCACCATCAAGATGCTCACTGGTTTGCTCAGACCAGATTCTGGTTCGATCAGTTTCATGGGATACTCCCTTCATTCTGATCCTCTCAGCTATAAGCGATTAATCGGTTATGTACCTGATGAACCGTTTTTTTATGAGAGAATGAGTGGGTATGAGCATCTCTCCTTCATTGCAGATCTCTATGGGGTTGGTAGCGTGGAACGTAAGCAACGGATTGATGAGCTGGGGGAGCGATTATTGCTCTCACACGCTTTGGAGGAGGAGATCTCTTCCTATAGCCATGGGATGAAACAGAAGCTTTCTATCATATCAGCCCTGTTGCCTTCCCCTAGGTTGCTTATCTTGGATGAGCCCATGGTTGGGCTGGACCCAAAAGCAACCTTCATCTTGAAAACGCTCCTGGGTGAGTTTGCTGGATCCGGGAATACGGTCTTCTTCTCCACCCATGTATTGGAAGTTGCCCAGCAACTTTGTAGCAGTCTGGGAATCATAAAAGAGGGGAGGTTGTTGTACACCGGGACCCTACAGGAACTGCAGTCTCGTACACAAGAACTTGATGCAACCCTGGAAGCGTTGTTTCTTGAACTGACAGAGAGCGAGGAGTAGTGGCCATGAACGTGCGCGTCGTTTTGTTGCTGGTTCGCGCCTTCTTCTCGGGGACCAAGCCGGTCAAGGATTTCTTTGAACGCATCAGTACCTCACGTTCCCGTATCGTGAGTATACTGGCCAGTTTCTTGATAGTCATGGTTTTTATCTATCTTGGTGTTATTCTGGGGGTGAATTACTATAGCTATCAAACCCTTGGTTTGTTCTTGGGTTATCCCTATCTAGGCCTTATCTTTGCTGCTCTTTTGGGTTTTGCATTCCAACTGTTTTATAGCTTGGCCAGTGGGACCAGCCTGCTCTATGGGGCAAAGGACATCTTGTTGGTTGGACCATTGGCCGTACGTCACAGCGAATTGGGAGCAAGCAGGCTGCTGATCGCCTACTTGATGCAAGCTCCCCTGTACTGGTTCGTTACCTTCCCAGCTCTCATCGTTGGACTCTGGATTGATGGTTTCTCCCTGGTATACCTATTTGGCGGAATCTTTTTTCTTCTGATAGGACCGTTTTTTGCACTCTCCCTTTCTGTCCTGATTTCCATGGTATTGGTAAGACTCACAAAGGGAAGGAACCATAAGAGGGCAGAGGAGCTCTTCAGCGCTGTCGCCTTGATGCTCCTGATTCTTATGATGACAGTTTCCCTTGCCAGGAATATGAGTGAGGATGGTTCGTTGCTCGCGTTCAATTATGAGGCAATGTTGCAAGCCTATGCACCTATCATCGAGAAGCTCATGGCTATGATCCCCCTTTTCATCATGCAGGCAAAGATGGTCACCTCCCTTGCAAGCCTGTTTGGTATGCTGGGACTGGGATTGCTTCTCCTTATTGGTTTGGTTCTGTTTGTGGGATCCACCTATGCAGCAAATCTCTCGTATGTACTGAGCAACCAATCGGTTGCGAGGCCCCGAAAAGCCAAGCATTCCCTCCGTTCTTCAAGTCCCCAGTGGGCGCTGATGAAACGTGAATTGCTCATCATCCGCTCTGAGAGCATGTTTGTGTTTGAAATAGTGGGAGAACTTGGAATCCCTGTTTTGCTTCTTGTGCTCTATGGATTCATGGGTATCCTCGATGAGCTAGCTGCGGTTGCTTCGCAACTTATTGAAACCGGGGTGTTCCTCCAACTCGTGTATCTGTTGTTGCTCTTGTTCGCAAATCTCAGCATGATCAGCTCAACCAGTGTTTCCAGGCAGGGAAAGCGCTTTGACCTTGATAAGCAGTACCCGCTTGAAGCAAGTACATTCGTCAGGGCGAAGTTGTTGTTTCATCTTCTGCTTGTCTTCATTCCCCATGCAATCTATCTAGCAGCAGCGTTCCTGTTACTTTCGCTTCCCCTGTGGCATCTGCTTTGGATGATACCTTTGTCATTGCTTTGCATAGGAATGATTGCATGCCTGCAACTTGCAATCGATTACCATCATCCAAGGCTCGACTGGAAGGTGAGTCAGCAGGCGATGAAAAGCAACCTGAATGGGCTCTTCGGTATGCTTGCAGCTTTCATGTCCTTGGCGCTCTTTGCCTTGATATTGTTG
Source organism: Spirochaeta sp. (assembly GCA_020054965.1). The sequence continues at coordinate 5,696 of JAIMZO010000007.1, forward strand.
TTGCCAATGCTTATCGGTCTGAGTATGGTGCTCTCCGTGTTGCTGTTGTTTGGTTTGACCGGCCTTGGCTTTTCCCTTTCCTATCGCCTTGCGCTCCGGGGGGCTCGTGTATTGCTTTCCAAGTAATCGATGGAGTGCAATACTGCTGACTCCAGGGAAGGGAAGGTGTCAAAGGGGTACTGCCGGTTCTGCCTGTTCCAAGCAACAATCATCCCATGGTCTGCCGCCTCAAGCATGGGGATATCGGTGGGGCCATCACCGATGGCGATGATGGTCTCATAGTCTGCTCTGAGCGAGTCTACTGCCAGAGCTTTGTCCTCCGGGCCTGCAATATCGACCAACAAGTGGAAGATGCCTTCTTCATTTCTGACGAGTCTTTTTCCACGAATGAACGAGAATGAGTCATCCATCCCGAGCTTCTGGAGGAATGCCCTTGCAATATTTTCCGTACCGCAGGTAAGGATACCCAGGTCACTGATCCGAGAAAGTCTGAGGAGGGCCTCTTTTTCCCTCTTTCCAATGGAAGAGAGAAGGATGTCTGCTACTTCATCTATCATGGTTGAGGTAGCTTGCTTGACCAGTTTTTCATAGCGGTGGTGGAACGATGCATCGTCATAAACTCCCTTCTGGTCCTGTTCGATGAAGTGCTTGCCCCGTTTCTTGAACAGGACCCCTCTCTCCTTCGCCGCAGAAAGAATCAGCAGCTGTTCGCTGTCATAGGAGTTGATCGGGTAGAGTGTACCGTCGAAGTCGAAGATGGTTAGGCTTTTCTCTTTCATGCGATGAGTGTAACAGGAAGGCAAAAAAAGAGGAAGGGAACAAATTCCTTCCTCCTGGATGATAGCCTGTCGAGTATTTACTCTTGGGCATCTCTACCATAAATCATGTCAAAGTACTGCATATCAGTACTGAGGATCTTGTCCAGACCAGGCACTGTCTTGCGATATGACTCCAAGGTTCTCCACAATTCGAAGAATTCGGGATCTACCTCGTAAGACTCTGCATAGATCTTTGCAGCTTCAGCGTCTGCAATACCCTTGATCTTTTCACTTTCAGCATAGGCTTCTGAGAGAATCTGTTTCTCTTCTCCCTCAGTCTTTCCTTGCCACTGTGCTAGCTGTCCACGACCGTAGGAACGATATGCCTCAGCAATCTGGTTACGTTCCTTGATCATCCTCTGATATACGCTTTCGGTGAGATCATCACTGTAGCGAATCTGTCGGATGACGATGTCAATCAGTTCAATACCGAACTCATCGGTAAATTGTTTTGCTTGGGCAAACATCATATTGCTCAAGCCATCACGACCGATACTGATTGTTTCCTGCTTGGCAACGGTTGCGGTAAGGTTACGCAGTCTCTCAGCATCCTCGACACTCTCTACATTTTGTACCTGCTCTTCGACCTCGATGACATTGATCTCATTGCTGTTCCTTACCGCCTCATTGAGATAGTTTTCACTGATGATGGTTCGAATCGAAGAATCAAGGATATCGTTCAGCCTGAAAATGCCATTATTGACGGTATTGACCGTCTCATAGTACTTGGCAGGATCTGCAATTCTCCATCTGGCTGTGGTATCAACCCAGATGAACTGGTTTTCCTTGGTTGGAATCCTCTGTGCAGCCCCATCCCACGAGAGTATTTTCTTGGGATAGATCACTACGCTGTCTACCAACGGCATCTTGAACTTGAGTCCTGCATCCTGTTCCGTATCAACAATCTTGCCGAAGCGGGTGATCACTGACTGCTGGCCTTCTGGAAGAATGTAGAAGGGTCCCAGCAAGATGAAGATGGCAATGAAGACAACGAGGACTACCAGGGTGGTAACTAGTTTCTTATTGGTGTTTGTGCTCATTTTGCACCCCCTTCAACCATCTGCACCGGAAGGAAGTTGCCCAGGTTCTTGTCAACCAGGGTAACCGATCCGCTTTCGGTGGGATTGATGACTGCCTCCATTGTCTCAATGTACAATCGAGTTCGAGTGATGGTCTGTGACTGTTCATAGACCTCTCGGACGCTGTTGAATCGTGCCACATCACCTTTGGCTTGGTTTACACGTTCAGCTGCATATCCTTGCGCTTGCTGGATGAGCTTGTTTGCTTCACCTCGGGCAGAAGGAATGACCTTGTTGTAGTTCTGCTTTCCTTCGTTGATCAAGCGGTTCATATCCTGGATTGCCTTGTTGACATCCTCAAAAGCATCCTGGACTTCTCCAACCGGTGGTACGATGTTCTGTAGCTTGACGGTAACAACGCGTACTCCCAATTCGTAGGCATCAAAGATTTTCTGCATATTCTCTTGTGCTTCAATCTCGATTCGGGTACGTTCACTGGTCATGACAGAGAGAATGGGAAGATCGCCCACCAGCTTGTTCATGACACTCTGGCTGATATCCCGCAGTGTTGTTTCCCTGGACTCAACATTGAACATCCAGTCCACCGGGTTTTCAATCTTGTATTGAATGATCCACTGTACATCGATGATGTTCAGGTCACCTGTCAACATGAGTGATTCAGTGGTGTAGTCGCTGTTTCCAAAAAGTGGGGAAGTAGGGCTGTTTGAGCGATAACCGAATGTCATCGTCTGAACGACTTGGGTTGGGACATTGTAACTGGTCTCGATTCCTAGTGGGATCTTGGTCTGCAATCCAGGGCCTACTGTTCGGTTGTATTTTCCCAAGCGCAGGACAACCGCTTGTTCGGTTTGGTCGACAACAAAGAAACTGCTAAGAACCAGCATGATGAGGACGACGGCGACAATAATCCAGATCACCAGCTTGGGGCTGATGTTCTTCACTTTGCGCGCAGGCCTCGGTGGTTGCTGCATGGTATCCATGATAACTCCTCTTTGTACCAATTATGGCACTCTTTCAATGTACTTAGCTCTCGTGGACTAGTCAAGGAGGCAATAACGCCAACATCGATTCGTTTGGCATTGAAATAAAATTCTGTGCGTTCTATTATATCCCTTATGAAAAAGAGACTAGTAACTTCTGCGCTCCCGTATGTGAACAATATTCCCCATTTAGGCAACCTTACCCAGGTCCTGAGTGCTGATGTTTTTGCCCGTTTCTGTCGATTGAAAGGGTATGAGACACTTTATATATGTGGTACCGATGAATATGGTACGGCAACTGAGACACGTGCTCTCAAGGAGGGCGTGAGCCCAAGGGAGTTGTGTGACCGCTATCATGCCATACACCGTGACATCTATGCGTGGTTCAATATTGATTTTGATTATTTTGGAAGGACAAGCACAGAGGCCCAGACTGAAATTGTCCAGGATATCTTCAAGCGGATGGACGCAGCTGGGTATGTCAGTGAGCATGAGTTGGAGCAGCTTTACTGCCCAAAGTGCGAGCGATTCCTTGCAGACCGCTTTGTTGAAGGAACCTGTCCTTACTGCCACGCAGAGGGTGCAAGAGGGGACCAGTGTGACAGTTGCCAGACCCTGCTTGACCCTGTTGAGTTGATCGACCCTCACTGTGGTGTCTGTGGTACCACCCCGATTGTCAAGAAAACCAAACATCTCTACATCAATCTGCCCAAAGCTCTTCCAATGCTGGAAGCTTGGATGGAGAAGACCAGCAAAGATGGTTTCTGGGCAAACAATGCCATCCAGGTGACCAAGTCCTGGATCCGCGATGGTCTGAAAGAACGTTGTATCACCCGCGACCTGAAGTGGGGTATTCCTGTCCCCAAGCCGGGATATGAAGACAAGGTGTTCTATGTCTGGTTTGATGCCCCCATCGGGTATGTATCCATATCAGCCAATGCTACCAAGGATTGGAAGAAATGGTGGTTCGATCCACAGAATACTGAACTGTTCCAGTTCATTGGCAAGGACAATATTCCCTTCCATACAGTAATTTTCCCCTCCTGCCAGCTGGCAAGTGGGATGGATTGGACCATGCTTCATCATATGAGCAGTACTGAATACCTTAATTACGAGGGTGGAAAGTTCAGCAAGAGTCTCGGGATCGGCATATTTGGCAATGATGTCCAGGACACAGGAATTCCAGCCGATGCCTGGCGGTTCTACATGTTCTACAACCGACCGGAGAAAAGTGATGTTACCTTCACTTGGGCTGACTTCCAGGAGAAAGTGAATGGGGAGCTCATTGGCAACCTTTCCAACCTGGTCAACCGGACTCTGACTTTTGTGAAACGGTTTTATGAAGATGGAGCCCTTTTCTCAGCACCCATCGATACTGAGTTGCATGCACAGATTGTAGAACGTGAGAAGAAAATCGATTCATGCATGGAGCGTGCTGAGGAGCGCGATGCACTCAGGCAGATCATCAGCCTCTCCTCATTGGGAAATAAGGCATTCCAGGACGGCGAACCTTGGAAGATGCGCAAGGAACAACCAGGGAAAGCGATGAGCCTGCTCAAGACCCTCGTCTATTTGATTCGTGACCTGGCGGTGATGGTACAACCGTTCATGCCGGATACCTCTCTGAAAATGCTTTCCTTCCTTGGTGTTGAGAAAACCAACTGGAAAGACCTTGGAAACTGGGAAGGGATACAGGGTATCGGCGAGGTTTCACTGCTCTTCACCAAGCTTGAGGATTCGGTGGTTGAGCAGTTGCGTACTCGTTTCAGTGGCTCGCAGGAAGAGCGGGAACAGAAGAAAACCAAAGAATTGGAGAAAGATATGGATCAGAAAGAGGACCAGGTAAGCCTGGCTGGACAGTTTGCGAGTCGAGTGATTCTCAAGGTCGCAAAGATTACCAATGTGAAGAGACACCCTCGTGGTGATAAACTCTATATACTTACCCTTGATGTACAGGAAGATGAACCAAGGACTATTGTCAGTTCCATCGTGCCTTATTACACGGAAGAGGAGTTGCAGGACCAGAACATAGTACTGGTAAGCAATCTCAAACCGGCAAATTTCCGTGGAGAGAAAAGCTACGGTATGCTGCTTGCAGCCAGTGATCCTGATGCTGAGGAACACACCACCTGTGAAGTGCTCTTCGCACCCCAGTTCGAAGTGGGAAGTGTGCTTACACCCGAGGGATTTTCTCCGGTTGAGGAAAAGCTCCCGTATGTGAAGGCCGATCACTTCTTCTCCATGCCGATCTATACTGAGTCTGGTGTAGTGAAGATTGATGGGAAGCCGATCGGAAAAGACGGGATAGTCCTGACCGCAAAGAAATACCTGAATGGCCCGGTAGGTTGACCCCTGCCAGGACTCTTCTTATGGAGAAAAGGATTTTGGGGGCCGATTGGCCCCCAAATATGTTTTCAAGGGGGGAGGAGCATGAACATGCGTATCCAGAGAATAGCAACCAGTGAACTTTCACCGAGCAGTACAGTGTTCCAAAGCAGCTACTGGGCTGGGGTGAAACAGCACTCCGGGTGGAAGGGCTATGCATTCTCAGTTGAGATGGAGAGCTCAGCTTTTACACTGCTTGTGCTCGTCAAACGGATGGCTCCTTTCTGTTCCCTCGCATACATCCCCTTTGGGCCCCCGCTCTCATTGCTCAAGCTCAGTCAAGTGGGTGTATTCTTGGAGGATCTAGCCAAACAGATACGGAAACTTCTCCCAAAAGGGGTGTTTGCACTTCGCTATGACCTGCCATTTGAAGAAGTGAATGATCAGAATGTCATGACCTTTCATACAAGAAGGCTCAGGACATTGGAGCAGAGTGTACAACCTGAAGGTACTGTCAGGATAGACCTCAGGTGGGGATACAATGCCGTGACACTGGGTTATCGGGAGAGGGCCAAGCGTGCGCTCAGAAAAGCGGAACAAGCTTTCCAGGTAAGGGTGCATGAGGGGGACGAGGCGTCCTTCCTTGCTTGGTATGATGTGTATTTGGAAACAGCACGAAGGGATGGGTTCAGCCCCAGGTCAAAAAAATATCTTCGTTCCCTGATGATGCTTTCCCCAGATGAGAGTGTGTTCACATCTCAGCTTTTGCTGGCCTATGAAGGCAAGAAGATTGTCGGGGGGATTATCGTACTGTTCAGTCCATCTGAAGCGATCTATCTCTATGGGGCGTCCTTGCGCTTTGATGGCATTTCCTGTTCCTATTTATTGCAGGATAGTGCAATCCGGATGGCTTGTGAGAGAAAGTGTGGAATCTATGACCTGTATGGAATTCCTGGGCCAAGGGGCAGGGCAAGTCACCTTGCCGGGTTGGAGATATTCAAACGTTCATTTGGAGGACAACCATATTACCGCTCGCCTTCAACCGATTATCTCTACAATCGGCTAACCTGGCATTGTTATAGGTTCTTTGAGACAGTCCGGTTTCGTTCAAGAAGGGGCATCAAGAGCCAAGCAGAAGCCCTACCAAGTTCTTGAACTGGTTTCCACGGTCGAACTCATTGGCGAACAGTTCAAAGGAAGCACTTCCAGGCGAAAGAAGAATTGCCTGTACCAGATTCGGCAACTCCTGTTCCTTCTCGCGAGCCATTTCATAACTCTGTTGCAGGGCATCACCCATTGACTTGAAGGGACCGTAATATGGGATGTGGTGCTTCTCAAGCAGAGGAATAAGCTTGCCTCTGGTGAAACTTCCATCGAGCAAGGAGAGACTGCTTGCATGCAGTAGTTCCTCAAGCATTCCTTCAGCTTGGAGATTCTTGTCTGTACCACCACAGATGAGGTGTACAGCCATGGTTCTGTACTTTGCATAGGAGAAGTGCACTGCTTCGGGAATTGTAGCTGCACTGTCATTGACAAACAGGATATTGCCAAGCATACCCAATTGTTCGATTCGGTGAGGAACTCCTTGGAAACTCTGCAGGGCCTTAAGAATGCTTTTATATTTGAAACCCAATGCAAGCAGAATGGCATAGGCACTTCTGAGATGCGGTTGCTCCTCAAGTACCTTTGCGCTTGCTCTTTCAATTCCACGGATATGTCGTTTGTCCAGGTGGGTCTGGGTTCTTATCCTGCCCAGCATCACATCAGGGATGACCGCCATTTTGATGTTTCTGGTGAATAATTGCAGTTTATCCTCAAGATAGCGCTCTATGGATTCATAGGAGTTCAGGTGATCGGGATAGAAGTTGGTAAGCGCACAGAGCTCCATCATCGGCAACTGTCCATGCATTGCCTGTACCGTGTCCCGAATTTGCCAGGATGAGAATTCGCAGACAAGAAATTCGGGCAATGCTCTTCCTTGCTCATTCCGCCTTTCCCACTCCCTGAGAATGCTGAATCCGCTGATCCCCATATTCCCACACTGCATTGCCTCGTGCCCATACTCCTGCAGCACATGGGCAACAGCTGCACTGGTTGTGGTTTTTCCTTTGGTTCCTGTGATGCCTATAATCTTTACCTGTTCACACCAAGGGGAACTGAACAGCCAGGCAAAGTCATTGACTACCATGCGTGCATACTTGAGCATTGGGTGGTTGGGGGGAATGGCTGGGTTCTTGACTACAATGTCAGCCCACAGAAAATCTTCTGCCCGATGTGGTCCGGAGATGCACAATGCCCCTCGTTGGTTGAGATCTTCCATCTCATAACCGAGATCACTGGTCCCCTTCAGATCTGTAATTCTTACTTCATCTCCATGGTCAAGGAAATATGAGGCTGCTGCAAAACCGCCTCCATGCATTCCAAGGCCGAAGATAAGAACCTTCATGTGCCACCCCCCGGATGTCTCTATAGTAAAAAGAAAGTGCAATTAGAGCAAGTGAAACGCAACTGAAAGCGCAGGAATTTCACCTAAGAGTATACGAGAAATTTCCCAAGTTCCCTATTGACGTTGATTTATCTTCCCTGCATAATAGACCGGTAATTACAAAACCAGTCGTATTCGGGCTCTACCGAAAATAGAGACGGTTGGTAAGGAGCGCTATAGTGCCTTGTGGAAGAAAAAGAAAGAAGCATAAGATTGCTACTCATAAGAGAAAAAAGAAGCTCAGAAAGAATAGACATAAGAATAAATAGTCTGTTCAAGTAGACTTATACTTCGTACAATGTGCAAAACCGTCGGTCGCTCCGGCGGTTTTTCGTATGGAAGTCGTGAGCTGATATAAAGCTTGATGACAGAATGAGATTTATTGACCAAACCATACAATGTATGGTAGGGTATGCAGACACCTCTTTATCCGCTCTTGAGGGCGGATCATAAAGTCCGTAAGGAGGAACCATGAGAAATTATGAGTTCACTGTTATTTTCAATGCAAACGAAGATAACACACAGGCTGGTTTGGAATTCGTGACCAGCACATTTGCAGCTGCTGGCGTAGAAATTACCAAGCAGGATGACATGGGCGTAAAATACCTGGCCTATGATATCAAGAAGCAGGAAAAGGGACACTATGTCTACTTCGAGATGAAGGCAGACCCCAGCAGCATCCTTGGCTTCGAGCAAAAGTTCTTGTTGAACCCGAACATCTTGAAGTTCTTGTTCGTAAACCCTGAGAAGTAAAGAAAAGAGAATGGGAGCAAAACCATGGCAAATGACCTGAATGTAGTCGCATTAGTGGGCCGTCTTACCAGAGATAGCGAGCTTCGCTATTCAAATGGTGGTATGGCAATCTGTCGTTTTACCTTAGCAGTCAACCGGAGAAAGAGGTCGGGTGACAATAAATGGGAGGACGAGGTCAACTTTTTCGACTGCCTGATGTTTGGCAAGAGTGCCGAATCTCTCAACCAATATCTGGAGAAGGGAAGGCAGGTTTCCATTATCGGTGAGCTTAGGCAGAACCGATGGGAACAGGACGGCCAAAGTCGGAGTCGGGTTGAGATTGCCGTGAATTCGTTGCAGCTCCTCTCGAGTCCCGGTTCTACAGATGGTAGAAACACCTCTCGTCAGGGGGAACAACCACCGACGAGAAACCAGGGGTCATACGGTTCACGACCTGCTCCCCAGGCTCCCGCCTCTCCCCTGGATATCGGCGGGCCTGAGCAGTTTGACGATGACCAGATCCCATTCTAAGACTCTGCCTTTCGGCAGATGATGTTGCAAGGAGAAACATACAATGCGCGATGACGATAACGATTCCATGAATAATGACGGAAGAAACGGAAGAGATAGAAGAGGGGGCGGACGCAAACCCAGCTTCAGGAAGAAAGTTTGCAAGTTCTGTACCCAGAACCTTACTCCCGATTACAAGAATCCCGATATGCTTCGGCGATACATAACCGAGCGTGGCAAGATTCTTCCTGCCCGTATCACCGGTTGCTGTGCAAAGCACCAGAGGGCCGTTACTGCTGAGATCAAGAAGGCACGTGTACTTGCGTACCTTCCGTTTGAGAAGAAGTAACTTGTGTTGGGTGCCATGAACCAGATAGATACAAAGATGCTGAAACAGGTAGGGTTCCTGACAGTGGTAAGCTACGCGCTTTCTCGCTTGTTGATCGGAAACCTGCTCTTCACCATCCCGCTGATGGTTCTTGCACCGAAGTTTTCCAATCGGCGAGAGGCATTGTTCCCTGTTGGCTTGGTAGCCGCCTTGTTGGTGATTACGGAGTTTTCCAGGGCAGAAGGGGCCTTAAGTAGCCCCGAAGGACGCCTGTTGCTTGTGATTGGAATGTTCATCCCGATGGTGCTCTTGGTAGCCAGTGCAGTATGGATTGTGCTGGATGACAGGCGTACATTCTACCGCTATCTTGCCTCATCCATGTTTGGGATTGTTGCTTCGGTTGTGGTGGTTATTTGGTTTACAAGACCTAACGAGGCGCTCCAGAGGGTAGACTCAGCAATGTTTGAGACCTTCCGTACGCTCCTCGAAGGGACAATGGGTGGAACACAACCATTCCTTGAAACACCTGGTGTTGCATTGGAAGGTTTGTACAGGATGTCGGTAATGGCAATAGGGGCCATGTTGGCTCCGCTCTGTATGGTATTGGTTGGGTTCACGTCTTTCATGGCAATGAGCTACCAAGCCCGGTTCGATGGGACCTTCAATGCACGGGTTTCCCGTTGGAAGGTACCGGAAGTCACCCTCTGGGTGTTTCTTGGTTCCTGGGCATTGGTCCTCCTGTTGATCCTGGCTAAAGCAACCTACCTGTATAGGGCGCTTGCGTTGCAAGCAGCACTGGCAAGTAGTGTGCTGTATGCAGTACAAGGAATGGCAATCGTAGTACATGTAGTTTTGCGAAAAGGCATTGCCGTTAACACGACCCGCTTGTTTCCCACACTGTTCCTCTTGGCGTTCTTGATACCTGGGGTGAATGTACTGGTTGTCTTTGTTCTTCCCTTGTTAGGGGTAACGGAGACTTGGATTATGTATAGACGTAATGCGTAAGGAGTGTATCCTATGAAAATTATTCTGAATCAGGATGTAGTCAACCTCGGTGAAGAGGGAGACGTTGTAGTTGTAAAGAACGGGTATGCCCGTAACTATCTGCTTCCAAACAAAATGGCTGTGATGTTCAACAAAACCAACCAAGCCATTTTTGCAAGCCGTGCTGCAGCTATCGAGAAGCGTAAGGAAGAGAAGCGCGCAGCAAGTACAAGCATGAAAGAGAAGCTTGATAATGTTGAGATTACCATGGTTGTATCAGCAGGTGAGAGTGGCAAGCTGTTTGGTTCTGTCACGTCTGCTATGGTGCAGGAAGCACTTGCAAAGCAGGGTATCGAAGTTGAACGCAAGAAGATTGAGGTTGCTACCCACTCCATCAAGATGGTTGGTACCTATTCTGTACGTGTCCGCTTGTATGAGGACGAGAGTGCAGAGGTCAAGCTTGTTGTTGAAAGTGAAAATGCCTTGAAGAGACGTAAGGCGGAAGAAGCCAAGGCAAAGGCTGAGGCTGATAAGGCTGAAGCTGTCAAGGCTGCACAAGAGGCCAAGGCTGCCAAGGCTGCTGAGGAAGCTGCTGCTGCAGAAGCACCAGCAGAAGAGGCTGAAGCCGAAAATGTAGAAGAGTAGTAGATATGGCATCGTATAATATGCTGGGGCGTGTTCCTCCTCAGAACGAAGAGGCAGAACGCGCAGTACTTGGGGCGATCTTGCTCAATGAGAAGGTCCTTGTAGAAGTGACCGATTTCTTGAGCAAGGATGATTTTTATAAAGTCGCCCACCAGCATTTGTTCGCCGCCATCCTTTCATTCCGACAGGAGAGTACCGAAGCACTGGACCTGATTACCCTCAGTTCATATCTGAAGCGTAAAAACCAGGTAGACCAGTGTGGTGGTCTCTCCTATATTTCGACCCTTACCAGTGATGTCCCTACCACAACAAATGCTGCCTATTATGCAAAGATACTGAAGGCGTTGAGCCAGAGACGCAAGCTTTTATTGTTTGCCTCAAAGCTCAAGGATGATGCCTTCGACGAGTCACAAGAAATCCAGCAGGTCATTGACGAGGGAGAACAAACACTCTCCAAGCTGAATAATGAGACAGCGGGGAGTGATGCATATCAATCAATCAAGGATCTGATTACACAAACCATCAGTGACATCGAGTATCGCAGCACCCATGGGACAAAGAATGGGCTTGATAGTGGGTATGCCTCTCTGGATTCCATAACCGGTGGGTTCAAGAAACAAGAACTTGTCATCGTGGGAGCACGACCTTCCATAGGAAAAACTGCATTTGCACTTTCCATGACACTGAACATGATTACCAAAATGAAATATCGTGTAGGTTTCTTCTCCTTGGAAATGAGTGCTGCAAGCTTGATGGAACGTTTGCTTACCGGGCATAGCCGTGTCGATTTCTCCCATATCCGTAAGGCTACACTGAAAAACAGTGAGATGAGCGCCATAGTTGATGCATCAGGATTGCTCTATGAATCAGAGCTCTATATCCAGGATACCCCCAACATGAAGCTCATGGAGCTGAGGGCACAAGCGCGAAGAATGAAGTTGGAGCATGATGTCCAGATTCTCTTTGTCGACTATATCGGCTTGATCGATGCCCAGGCAGATGCTCGCATTCCACGTCATGAACAGATATCGATCATCAGCAGAAACCTGAAGCAGCTTGCCCGAGAGCTGGATATCCCCATTGTCTGTCTAAGCCAGGTAGGGCGCCAGGCAGATGGGGTTGAGCCAAAACTCAGTGACCTGAGAGAGAGTGGATCCATCGAGCAGGATGCCGACGTGGTTATCCTCCTTCACCGTGAGGTCGGCAAAAACCGTACCGATAGTGAGGAAGAACGTCAGAAGAACAATATACAGGAAACAAAGATCATCATGGCCAAGAACAGGAATGGTGAGACGGGTGTGTTCTCACTAGCCTTCGTAAGCAATATTGTTCGTTTTGAGGAGATGGAGTTCAGTCACAAATATGTGGCCGGGAACAATCCTAATGCCTGAGGCCAAGAAAATGTCTCACATCAGCAAGCGTTAAAACCAAGAATAGTACAATAACGAAGGCAACTCCCATGAGCTGGAGATGATAGTAGGTCCTTGGTTTCATCTGTTTTCCCGTAATCCACTCCAGTCCGGCAATGACAACCTGTCCGCCGTCAAAGGCAGGGATAGGGAGTAGATTGACCACTGCAAGGGAGATGGAAACCACTCCCATGAGATACAACAATCCTCGTATACCACTTACGGTGCTGCTCTCAAGCCCAAGCGTGGTGATATCGCCGATCATCAGAGCGGAACGAGCCATGCCCGTAACTTCCGAGCGGAGATCTGCATCACTTCTCGAGACCAAATTGCGCAGTGATGCCATGGTCTCTTCAACAACATTCCACCCCTTGCGAATCCCACCTATGATACTGAACCGCTCATTCTCTCCCTCTTTTGTCTTTACTGCGAGAGAGAACCCAAGGTCGATTGATCCCATTTCATTGCGTCCAGGGGTGAATCGCAAATCCCTTTTCTGCCCGTTTATATCTTTAACGGTAGTAACGATCTCATCCTCTGTCTGGCCGGCCAATACGGTAAGCAGATCAAGTTGGTTCATGACAGGGGTATCGGATACCGAAACTATCACATCCCCTTCTTGTAATCCTTGGTTGTAGGCAGGGCTCCCATAGCGTACTGACCCCACCTCCAGTTCCTGTATCGGGGTCAATCCATAGCGGAACCCACCCTCCGGGGTTGGGATTCCCTGTACCATGAAATTAATGGCTGCTCCCTCTCGTAGGATGTTGAACTGCTCAAGGCCGTTGCTTTCCGCAAGCTGTAGTGCCAGATCCTGCCAGTCGGAAACCGGCACCCCACCAAGTGCGATGATCTTGTCACCTTTCCGGATCCCGGCGTCATAGGCTGGACTTTCCTGGTTGTTGAATAAGGAAGGGTATTCAGCAGTGGTTGCAACCACTGCCTCAGTGGTGATGACCTGTGTCGGCAGGCTGGCAAGTATGGCATACAGGAGGGCGGCAAA
>JAIMZO010000008.1 GCA_020054965.1 Spirochaeta sp.
AGCTGCGACTTCCTCGGGGCATGGTGGATACATAGTCATTACGCCCTGTTACCGTCAGAGATAATTGGTTTTCCCTCGATAAGGAAGCACTTCTTTCCTGTGATGCCTTGATTGCCCGAATCGATGACGATGAGGATGCACGGTTTTGTGCAACACTTGGTATCCCTGTGGTGGATATTGCTGGTGCCACTTCGTTGAAGCTTTTCAGCCAAGTCAGAAATGATGATTACCAGACTGGGGTAAGTGCCGGTGCCTACCTGAAAAAATTGGGAAGCCAGCATCTTGCTTGGTGTGGTGTAGAGCAGGTTCATTGGGCACGAGAGCGTTTCATCGGTTTCTGTAGTGCAACATCCTCCAGTCCTGAAATGATGCCGAGCTTCTCCCGCTCTCTTTCCTGGTGGAGGCATCTCTATGATGCAGATGAAGATTTGGAAGCGTGGCTGGCAGAGCTTCCAAAACCCTGCAGTGTATTCTGTTGCAATGACCTCTCTGCGATGAAGGTGGAACTCGTGTGTCAACGATTGGGAATAGCCATACCTGAGGAGATTATGGTGCTGGGCGTTGACAATGAGACGTTACTCTGTGAGCTGGCCAGTCCTTCCATCTCAAGCATCCAGCCCGATTGTGAGGCGATCGGGTACCAAGCCTCCGCAATGCTCGACTCCCTGCTCAACGATGAGGTAAGCGGGGTTCATATACGTCGTATAGCTCCCGGGTCCGTAATGGAGAGGGAGAGTACCCGCCTGTTTTTCTGCGAGGATGAACAGGTTGCAAAAGCGATGCAGCTGATCAAGGCAGAAGCCACCGGTGGGTTGCAAGCGAGTGAGGTAGCACGCCAGGCCACCATCTGCAGGCGTTCCCTGGAAATGCGCTTTCGCTCAGTGCGAGGTACCACCATCTGGGAGGAGATCACTGTTGAGAAGCTTTCCAGGGCAGCTTTCCTGCTTACTCATTCAAAGGAGCGTATTGCTTCCATTGCCCAACAGTGTGGTTTCTCCTCAATCCACCGTTTCTACAGTCTTTTCAAGCGCATTCATCACATGACACCACAACAGTACCGTGAGAGAAAAAGCCCAGGGAGTAAGCTTTCCTCGCACCACGGTTTTATGGCATGATAAGGGGCGAGGTACAGTATGGAACTCATGCTTGATACAGCTAATTTGGAAGAGATCAGGAAAGGTCTGGAAACCTACCCCATTAATGGGGTTACCTCCAACCCTTCCATCATCAAGGCAGAGGGTGGAATAGATTTCTTTGCCCATATGCATCAGATCCGAAATATTATCGGGGAAGAAAGAAGCCTGCATGTACAGGTGGTTGCCCACGATGCTGAGCACATCATCGCCGAGGCAGAGAAAATCCTTTCAATCCTGGGCAGGAACACGTTCATAAAGATTCCTGTGACTGAAGAAGGCTTGAAAGCCATTAAGATTCTAGCCTCCCGTCAGGTAAACATCACAGCCACTGCAATCTACACAACCATGCAGGGTATCTTGGCGATGCTCTCTGGGGCAAGATATCTTGCTGTCTACTATAATAGGATGCTGAACATTGATATCGATGCAGCAAAGGTCATCAAGGAACTCAGCCGTCTTCTCTGGGCGAACAGTACCAATTGCCAGGTGCTCGCAGCGAGTTTCAAGAATCTCAGTGAGATAACCACCAGCTATGCCAGTGGGGCAAGCTGCTGTACAGTACCCTACTCGCTGTTGCAGACCGGACTCCACATGCCTTCCATTACCAGGGCTGTCCACGATTTTTCAGAAAACTGGGAAGAGGTATATGGGAACCGAACACTGCTCGATTTCTAGAGAGAACATGTTCGCCCTGACTCATAATGCATTATCAGTTGAACTTCTTGAGGATGGGTATTATTGTGCTCTTCGGTTCTCAGGTGAACAGGAGATGGGATACAACTCCCATCCCCTCTATCGTGCGATGGCACGAACCAGTGCATCGGTCTGCCTACGTTTTCACACCCTTACAGATGTAACGGTGCATCTGAAGCGGTATAGTCAGTCTCTCCTTCCCAAAAAAGGGGAGCAAGTTGTTGATTTTGCGTCTCTCTATCCCAGGCAGCTGGACCTATCTGAGACCATCGACCTCTTGTACGAAGGCAAGGATATGATCCACCTTCCTTTGCAGAGTGACCTGGTTTCCATTGAAAAAGGAAATATGGTAAGTCTCTATCTTCCCATGCATCATCGGGTGGGGTTCTGTATAGAAGGTGATGCACAGCCTATTGAAAAGAAAAAGAAGACATTGCTTTGCATCGGGGATTCGATTGTCCAGGGGGTAGGGGTTCACCATCCCTCTCTGGCATTATGTGAGAGGCTCTCCTCACTCAAGGGAGTACAGGTCAT
Organism: Spirochaeta sp.; assembly: GCA_020054965.1. The sequence goes on from JAIMZO010000008.1 coordinate 2,364, forward strand.
CAACCAAGGTCTTGCAGGTGCTTTGGTGAATGCAAAACTTATCCAGAAGCTGGATGCTCCCATCCATGGCATACTTGTTGCTCTCGGAACCAATGATTGGTCAATTCGAGAAACCCTTGCAGATTTGCGCGGGGAGATGTTTGCCTTGCTGGGGAGAATCAGGAAATTCTACCCCTCAGTGCCCGTCACTGTCCTCACCCCACTTTGGAGAGCGGATATCCAGCATACACAGAAGATGGGAAGCTTTGCTGAGATGCAGAAGGCCATTGAGTATGCAACCTACTGCTTTCCCAATATTCGTGTGGCAAACGGTCTCTCCCTTTCCCTTCGTGATGCATACGATGATGGATTCATCCATCCTGATGAGAAAGGAATCAGGTTTTTGGCAAAGGGTTTGGCTGCTCAACTCCCGTAGGTGTTTCTCAGTACTTCCACAGCTCTGATGATCCTCTCCATTGCCTGTTCAAGACGAATCCGTTGCGTTCCGAAGTTGATTCTCACAAACCTTCGGTACTCTTCTCCTCCAAAGAACGTACCATCATTAAAAGCTACATTTGCACGCTGACCGAAGAATCTGGACAGCAAGCCTCCTCCTGGACTTTTCTTGCTGTCATAGAGCTCTGGGTGTGCATCCCTGTCCTTCTCCACCAAGGGGAGCAGGGCATAACAGTCAAGCAGAGCAATGAATGAGGCTTTTGGCTTGATACATACAATTTCCGGGACATGTCTCTGCAATGTCTCATCGATGTAGGCAAGGTTGTCCTGCAAATAGGCAAGCAACTCACTCAGCCATGTTTCTCCACTCTGGTAGGCAGCGGTAGCCAATGTGGCAGCGAAGAAGGAATTGCCTGAAAGGAAGAGTTGCTGCAACCGCTTCTCATAGGCTTTCTTCAGGCTTGGGTTGTTGAACAGGGTAATTGAATAGTGTTCTCCAGCCATATTGAATGTTTTTGAAGGAGCCATGCATGCAATGCTCTCACACCCGGTTTTCTTGCCTACCTCAAGAAGGCTCACAAAGGAGGTGAAACGAAGATCGGCGTGAATCTCATCACTGATGATGGTCACACCATGATCCTTTGCAATGGTGCACAGTTTGGTAAGCTCTGCTTCGCTGAATACAAGTCCCGAGGGATTGTGGGGACTGCAGAAGAGCAGTATCTTTGCCGTCTTGCAGCGTTTCTCAAATTCATTCCAATCAAGGGAGAACTGGTGGAGGTACTCATCGTAAGAAAGCGGCCAAGGACTCAAGGTCCTTCCTAGGTTGTTCACCATGGTCACAAATGGTTGGTAGGAAGGGAAAGGTACAATAATCTCATCCTGTTGTTCACTGAGAAGATCAAGAAGGATGGCAATACTGTTCAGGACTCCTTGGCTGAGTACCACTTGGTTGTGCGACAAATCCATCTGGTGCCATTGCTTCGCCCATCCAAGAAAGGCATCTTTTTGCCGTGGATCATGTGGATATCCGTAAATTGCATGTTCAGCAAGCACTTGAGCCTGCCTGGATACTTCCGGAGCTACAGGAAAGTCCATATCAGCAACCCAAAAAGGTTCTGCTTCAGGGTTTCCACACATCGATGCAATGACTTCCTTGTTCCACTTGACGGACAAGGAGGAACGACGGTCAGTGATTTTGTCAAACAATGAATCCATTACGAACGATACTCCACTTGATAGCCTGAACGTGGGTTGGGGTAATACCCCTCACGGACTTTTTTGGTTTTGAATACGATAGCATGTTCAGGACAGCGATGGTAACACCCAAAGCATCCGGTACAGGCACGGTCAAAGACAGGTTTCCCATCCTTCATCTCGATGTTTGCAGATGGGCACATCCTGTAACAGAGGCCGCAGGAGGTACACGCATCAGTAACCGCAAAATCGAGCGCTGTATACATGAATGCACGATGGATTGGGATCATGACATGGTTGATCGCAAAGCGAGAGAGGGGAGGTCTGCGAGGTGGTCTGATAACCTCTTCTCTGATATCCTCTGCAATTTCTGCCACCTTCTGGTCAGCCTCTGCGTAGAGTTGCTCAATTTTCTCTTCACTTGGTGCCTTGAACAAGGGAATATACCCATTTGGCATCACTATATGGTTTGCATAGCTTACCACCGCTCCTGCTTCCTTGAGCAGGACTTCCATCGCCTGGAAGGTATATGCCTGGAAGAGATAGCGGGTGGTTACCAGGAAGAGGTATTTCAATGGTGAGAGATCCTGCTTCTGGAATACTTCCTCAATGAAGTGAGGGAGCAGATTGGGTGGAAACCCCTTGTAGACGGGAAAAACAAACCCTACCTGTTCAGTAATGGTGAAGGTTGGTGTTTCCATCAAGGAAGGGACCATCAGAATCTGGCAATCCTTGAGTTCACTGCATAGTTTCTGAGCAATGTAGTAGCTGTTTCCTGTTCCTGAGAAGCAGATGAGGGTTGTTTTCATGCTTCTGCCTCAATCTGGAAGTTCTCCAGCAGGATGCAGAGTTCGCTGATATCTTCATCATGCAAATCTAGATTGGTGACCAGTCGAACCATATCACCCTCAGTATTTGCCAAGATTCCTTGCCTTGCCAATTGGCTCACCACCGTAGCACTCTGCACCAGGGGGACACGGAAGAAGACAATATTGGTCTGAACTCCCTCGGTATCGACCTCAGCCCATCCTCCTTTCACCAATGCATCTGCCAGGGCTTTCGCATGGGCGTGGTCGTCTGCCAATCGGTCCACATGATGCTCAAGTGCATAGAGTCCGGCAGCTGCCAGCACACCGGTTTGCCGCATTCCTCCTCCCAGCATCTTTCGAATCGTGAGGGCTTTGTTGATGAATTCCTCATCACCACAGAGTATGCTTCCAACCGGACAGCCCAGTCCTTTGGAGAGACAGAAGGTAATGGTATCTGCATAACTTGCGTAGGTCTTTACAGCAATTCCTGTGGCGACCTGTGCATTGAAGATTCGCGCTCCATCCATATGTACTTTCAAATCATGGGTTGATGCAAAATCCTTGATCCCTTCCAAATTTTCCAAAGGATAGCAGTATCCTCCGATCGTGTTCTCCACCTCAATGAGAGTGGTGTTGGCCATGTCATAGGCCCCCTGTTTCACTTTTCCGATGAATGCATCAGCATTGAGGATGCCACGAGGGGCATCGAAGGAAATTGGAAGAACACCTGCAATAGCTGCTACTGCACCTATTTCATGTTGGATGATATGGCTGTTGGCGGCAGTGAATACCTCATTGCTTCTTCCCCCATTGATATAGAGGCTGATCAGGTTGCCCATTGAACCGGATGAAACAAACAAGCCACGTTCTTTCCCGGTAAGTTCAGCAGCCAGTGCTTCCAGTTTTGTGGTTGTAGGGTCTTCCCGGTAAACATCATCACCTACCTCTGCATCGGCCATGGCTTTCCTCATTGCTTCAGTCGGTTTGGTAATGGTATCACTTCTCAGATCATAATATTTCATTGGTCATCTCCTTGGTGCTACATAAAACTATAGCGGAGAGGGAGAGTTCAGTCCAGCATATGGAAAAGGTCCCCGGACGAATCCGGGGACCTGCGTTTACCTTATTTGACAACTACTTGAGGTAGATGTCCTTTACCGGATGGTAATCCATGGTGTTGGGATACCAGCCGCCCCACTTGTCAGTATCAATCATGTTGATTGCTACATAGTAGTAGAAAGGCATGATGCCCATATCCTGGTTGATCATGATATCTTCAGCGGTCTTGAGAACACCGAAGCGATCCTCGCCTGCTGGCATTCTGGCTGCTTCATTGATCAATAGGTCATAGATTTCGTTTGAGTACCTACCACCGTTCATACCGGCACCGGTGATGAACATGTCGAGGAAGGTATTTGGATCCTGGTAGTCACCTACCCATCCTGCGCGTGCAATCTCGAAGTTGCCTTCGTTACGGTTTGCAAGATAGGTCTGCCATTCCTGGTTCTCAAGAACGACGTTGATGCCAAGATTGTCTTTCCATTCCTGCTGCACGAACTCAGCAATCTGCTTGTGACCTTCGTTGGTATTGTACAGAATGGTTGAGGTTGGGAATCCAGCACCGTTGGGGTAGCCAGCTCTAGCCAAGAGATCCTGTGCCTCGGCAATCATGTCATCCATGTTGTCATGGGGGAACTCAAGAGCATCATAGCCAGCCATCGGAGGAACGATACCCCATGCAGGAATCTGTCCGGCCCTGGTTACGCCTTCAACAAGTGCTTCGCGGTCGACTGCCAATGACAGCGCGCGGCGTACATCGGGGTTGTCGAACGGAGCTACTTCGTTCTGGAAGACATAGTAGTAGGTGGAAAGCTGCGGGGAAGACTGGAAGTCAGAACGCATCTGAGCAGCTGAAAGCTGGTCATTCGGTACGTTGGTTGCCCAGTCGATCTCACCATTGAGGTACATGTTGTAGTTGGTGGTGTCACTGTCGGAGGAGTAGAAGATGACCTTGTCAAGTGCTACATTCTCCTTGTCCCAGTACGTGTCACTCTTGCTGACGGTAAGGGATGTCTGGGGAATTCTCTCAGTGAGTACGAACGGACCATTACCTACAAAGTTCTCAGGACTGGTCCACTTGTCGCCAAACTCTTCGATGGCGTGCTTGGGAACGATTGAGAAACTGTAGTGGGTCAGTGCATCAATTGCATACGGGAGGGGACCGATGAGGTCCATCTGGAAGGTTCTTTCGTCAAGAGCGCGGATTCCCACTGCCTCAGGACCAGCCTCTCCAGCGTTGAACTCTGTTGCCCCTTCAAGGAACATGCATGGGAACCAAGCATATGGTCCTGCAGTTGCGGGATCAAGCAGTCTCAACCAGCTGTAGACAACATCGTCAGCGGTGATGGGAACGCCATCGGACCAAACTGCATCTTCACGAAGGTAGAAGGTATACTGGGTGCCGTCTTCATTGGCTTCCCAACTCTCAGCAACGCCAGGAACAGCAAGAGCAGTCTCAGGATCGATTGCTACCAAGCCTTCGAAAAGAGCCTCGAAAATTCTATGCTCGGGAACTCCCTGGATAAGAGCGGGGTCGAGTGACTCGGGCTCTGCACCATTGGAAATGCGGAACACAACTTCATCCTCAGCAGGAGCGACGGGTTCTGCTGGAGCGGCAGGTGCCGGTGCAGCAGGCTCTGCTTCAGCTTTTGGAGCCGGGGCCGGGGTTTCCGGAGCAGCAGTTGCTGTCGGAGCCGGCGTCGTGGTTGCGGCTGGTGCGGGTTCTTCTTTCTTTCCACAGGAAATCAAGAGAGTACTCACAAGCAGCACACTAAGCATGATAGCCAGAAATTTCTTCATAGACATATCTCCTTGTAGTTCTAAGTATACATTTTCAACTTAGCTTAGTTCACATTAAACCACGAATCAAGAGAAAACGCAAATAGGTTTCACTAAAACAGCCTTTTGAATGCATACAGCGTGTTAATTTATACAGAATTTACCTAAACTGTAATTTATGGCTGAGGCCTGTTTTTTCTAATGCTTTTGAGTATATTTGAGGAGAAAGAAGAGGAGTTACCATGGTAAGACATACTACCTATATAAAACCCTATGGTATTCAATACCGTGTGACCAATATGTTTCATGGCATAAGTGGATTTTTCTCACTATTCCTGATATGGGGCCTTGCCTTGAACTTGTCTGAAGGGGTCAGTCTGCTCAGCATGACCCATATCCTGATCCTGTTGTTGCTAACCTTGGCAGGTACGTTCTACCGGGATACATGGGTGTTCGATAAGCAAGAACAACGCATCACCAGTATTTATGGGTTTGGTCCTCTATGCAAACATGAGCAGTTCGCATTTTCTGAGGTTCGTCAGTTGGAGTTGAACCACTTTGTAAGGGGAGCCACTGACAAGGATGCAAAACCGACTAAACGACGATTTCGCGCCATGCTCGTGTTTTCACTTAATCTGGGAGAGGATGAGAAAAGAGATATCGAAATCATCGCTGAGAAATCCAGTGGGGGAAGGACTGAGTCGGCTGTCCAGGCCATCTCTGCAGTGACAGGACTGCCCTTGTTTGTTGATCGTCCAAGGGATCTGGACCTTAATGTGTCCTACAAGGATATGAAATGGTAAAAAAGAGAGCCACCGCTGTGGTGACTCTCTCATACCACTCATTTGGGGTTAGTTTGCATTTTTTGCTGCATCAGCCTCAGCTTCTTCCATCGTAACCTTGCTCAGATCTCTCTTATCATAGAGCCAGCAGGCAACCTGTTGCTTCTCGTTGATGTCAACCATCGGTGGGATATGGCAGGAGCACCAAGGCATTTTCTTCGGACAGCGGTCATAGAAGTAACAGCCAGTACGTTCCTTGTCGGGGGAAGGTACATCACCGGTGAGGATGATACGCTTTCTCTCCCTCTCTATCTTAGGATTAGGAATCGGAGCCGCACTCAGCAGTGCAATGGTATAAGGGTGCAAGGGATTGTCATAGAGCTGTACAGCTTCACTGATCTCAACAATCTTGCCCAGGTACATAACTGCCACACGGGTGGATATGTGCTGGATGACAGCAAGGTCGTGAGCAATGAAGAGGTAGGTAAGCCCGAACTCTTTCTGCAGGTCCGCCAAGAGGTTGAGTATCTGAGACTGGATGGATACATCCAAGGCCGATACCGGCTCATCGGCAAGGATGATCTTTGGGTTCAATGCCAAGGCACGAGCAATACCAATTCTCTGTCTCTGTCCGCCACTGAACTCATGAGGATAACGGTTCTTGAACGCCTTGTTCAACCCAACGCGTTCCATCAGTTCCTCTACGCGACGCTCAATTTCCATGGGCTTCATCGGTGTTTCGAGCAGTTTTCGATTATTATAGATAACCATGGGCTCCGCAATGATGGAACGAACCGTCATTCTGGGATCAAGTGACGCATAGGGATCCTGGAATATCATCTGGATATCACGCCGGGCCTTGAGCATGGTACGGGTATCGGCACTTACCAGATCAACGCCATTGAATTTGACACTTCCACTGGTTGGTTTATAGAGCTGGCTGATCGAGCGCACTGTAGTAGACTTACCACAACCGGACTCTCCTACGATACCCAGTGTTTCCCCGGGGTATACATCAAAGGAGACACCATCCACTGCTCGGATTGCTCCAACCTGTTTCTGGAGTATTGATCCACTGGAGATGGGGAAGTGCTGTTTTAAATCCCTGACTTCCAATAGGGGCTTTCTTTCTGTACTCATTCGGCCTTCTCCTTGACATTGGCTTCTTTCATTGCCTGCTGTTTCTCGTTTTCATCAGCGAAGAGCCAACAAGCTACATCATGCCCCTTTCCCAGATCCTTTACCGGTGGGTAAGCCTGTCGACACACATCCATTGCCTTATGGCAACGTGGGTGGAACGGACAGCAGGGGGGCAGGTCGATGACATTGGGTGGTTGTCCCTCGATGGAGAATAGGCGGTGTCCCTTCTTGGTCGTATCCATTCGGGGTACACTCTTGATCAATCCTTCGGTGTATGGATGACTCGGTCTTGCATACAGCTCATCAGTTTCGGCTCTTTCGACAATCCTGCCTGCATACATGACACACACCTGGTCGCACATTCCAGCCACAACACCCAAGTCATGGGTGATGAGGATGACCGCCGTACCCATCTTGTCACTGAGCTTGGCAATCAATTCAAGAATCTGCGCCTGGATGGTGACATCAAGGGCGGTAGTCGGCTCGTCAGCAATCAGCACCTCAGCATTGCAGCTCAATGCCTGGGCAATCATTACACGCTGACGCATACCACCGGAGAACTGGTGCGGGTAGCTGTGGATACGTTTTTCTGCAGAGGGAATGCCTACCAATTTAAGCATCTCAATTGAACGTTCAAGTGCCTCTTGTTTGGAAACATCCTTCTCATGCAGACGGATGGTTTCCACCATCTGCGTGGAAATCTTGAGGAATGGATTCAAGCTTGTCATTGGATCCTGGAAGATCATGGAAATCTTGTTTCCCCTGATGCTTCTCATCTGCTTCTCCGTAAACTTGAGGATGTCTTGTCCTTCAAAGAGGACTTCTCCACCAACAATTCTTCCTGGAGGGGAGGGGATAAGTCGCATCAGTGAGAGGTTGGTAACACTCTTGCCGCTGCCGCTTTCCCCTACGATGCCGATGGTCTCGCCTTCTCTCACTGAGAAAGAGACCCCATCAACTGCCTTTACGATTCCGGCATCGGTTTTGAAATATGTCTGTAGGTCCTTCACTTCAAGGACTGTCTTTGCATTAGGCTTCATACTCATCATGTTCCTCCTAGAGCTGGTTCTTGCTTTGTGGGTCGAACGCATCCCTCAGCCCGTCACCAAAGAAGTTCATGGCGAAGAGGAAGATGGTCATGGCGATTGCGGGGAAGACAAGCTTCCACGGATACAAGGTCATGCCGTTTACGGCATCACCAACCAAGGACCCCCATGAAGCGTACGGAGCCTGGACCCCGAGACCCAGGAAGGAGAGGAACGACTCCTGCATGATGAATGCGGGAACCCTGAGCGTTGAATAGACAATGATGACAGAGAGTGAGTTTGGTACCATGTGGCGGAAGATGATTCTGCCTGTTGAAGCACCCATGCTTCGGGCAGCCTCAACATATTCACTGTTCTTCAAGCTCATGATCTGTCCTCGTACCATACGTGCAACGGTCAGCCAGCTGACCATGGCCAATGCTACGAAAAGGTTCATGATGTTGCGTCCGAAGATGGCCATGAAGATAATGACCAGAAGCATGTAGGGAAGTCCGTACATGATATCTACGAAACGCATCAGGAAGAAGTCAATCTTGCCTCCAGCGTACCCGGCGATTGCTCCCAGCACAATACCGATCAAGACACTGGTGATGGTTCCAACCAATCCGATGGCAATGGAGACCTGTCCACCGTAAATGATACGGCTGAGCATATCGCGGCCACTATAGTCTGTCCCAAGGTAATAATGCCTATTGTGTTTCAAGTCAGCAGTGATGTTAGCAGAGAGCATCTCATTGACAGTCACTTCTCGATTGATAGGGAATTCAGCCGTGCCATCCTTGACTTCCTGTTTCAGCTCACGTTCAATGGTTCTGCTGATCGCAGTCTTCAAGTTGACCAACAAGATGGACTGGGCCATGTTTGCAATACCTTTATCCCCAAGACTCTGGAGCTCGAGCTCCAGATTTGCCTCGTATTCTTCGTCTGTGAGGTCTGGGGTTGCGGCTTTCACAGAATTGAGTACTTGGCTTCTTACTTCATACTGAACCTGATCGGCAATAACAGACTCCTCTACACCAAGGTATTCAGCGTAGATTCTCTGGATATCCAGAAAGTCCATCCGAGCAATATTCTTGCTTTTCCCGGTCTCGGGATCGGTATAGAACATTTTCTCGATGTTGATTAGGAATTCTGTATCAATTTTCTCCTGCAAACGGTCGATGGTACGCTGGTCGGCGGAACTGAAGGTGAATGTCCCGGCCTCTCTTTGTGCCTCTCCCTCAGCATAGAGGAAATTCCAGACCTTGTTGGTTTCATTCGAGGCGATCCAATTCTCAATCTGCTGGCTCTCTTCTTCTGTTACCTCCAAGCTTCCTGCTCTCCAGGCCTTGAAGTACAGGTCCTCCAGCTTGGTTTCCATCATCAGCTCCCCTGCAGTCTTGTTGAAGGATGGACGCAAGTGCTGATGATCAAGGATAATCTGGTCATATGGATAGATGGGAAGGAACATTGCTGAAGCTGCAAGCAGTGAGTAGATGGCAACAATAACCATACCAAGTACAGCCATCTTGTTTTTCTTCAGGCGCTTCCAAGCATCCTTTCCTAGGCTATTGCCTACTACGACCTGGTCAAACTCATTGAGGGCCGCTTCTTTTGGTTGTTTTCTTTTCAAGAACATGGTCCTCTCCTCTTATTTATACGTAATTCGTGGGTCGAGCTGTGCGTAGATGATGTCTACAAGGAAGTTCATCACAATCAGGATGGCTGAGTAGACAATGACTACCCCGACAATGAGGGTATAGTCACGGTTGAATGAGCTCTGTACGAAGAACTTGCCCAAACCAGGTACGCGGAAAATTTGCTCTACGACGATTGATCCGGTGATGATTCCGGCAAATGCAGGGCCAAGATAACTTACAATTGGAAGCATTGCACCTTTCATTGCATGCTTGAAAATGATGGTGGAGCTTTTCATTCCCTTTGCCTTTGCAGTGCGGATATAATCACTCCTGAGCGTTTCAAGCATTGAGGAACGGGTCAAGCGTGCGATGTTTGCGAAATAGGCGAATGAGAGGGATACTGCAGGAAGAATGACGGTCTTCCAACCTTCTCCTGTAGTGTACCAGCCACTGGTCGGCAGCCATTTCAGTTTCATCGCGAAGATGAGCTGCAGGACCGGGGCTATGACGAACAGCGGTACCGAGATGCCGATGACGGCAACCCCCATACTGAGATAATCCAACCAGGTATTCTGTCGAACTGCAGCCACAATACCTGCAGACAAGCCAAAAACCAATGCAATGAGCATTGCATAGCTTCCCAGGACTACTGACTTCGGGAGGCTGTTGGCGATGTAGTAGTTTACATCATAGTCCTTGTACTTGAAGGAAGGGCCGAGATCGCCACGTAGAATATCAAACATATAACGGCCGTACTGCTGGATCAGCGGCTCGTCCAAGTGATATTTTGCGTTGATGTTTCTCTCCACTACTTCAGGAAGCTTGCGTTCACTGGCAAATGGGCCACCAGGGGCAATACGGACAATGAAAAAACTCAACGTGATAATAATCAAAAGCGTGGGAATCATTCCCAATAATCGGTTCACGATATATCTTGTCATTCGTTTCCTCGTCTGTGAGTTTTGCTACATAGTAGAAAGGCAGAAAGGTGCACCTATGTACATACAGCATTTTGATACTATACCAAGACGTTCATTTATGCAAGAATGATGTAAAATTCTAAAAGATTCTTACTTTTAGCAAGATGTAATCATATTGTGTATAATAAAATGTTACTCAATGACCGATGATGTAAATTTACGTAATTTTACCTACTGTCAACAATCGCTTTGGGGGAAGGGAGGTAGGAAAGAGCACTGGATTTATGCTAGTCTATCCTTTCGTATAAGTACCAGGAGATATTTGAGCAATGAAGAAATTTTATATAGAAAATCTTGGATGTTCCAAGAATCAAGTAGATGCAGAACTGCTGATCAAGCAACTTGAAGAAGATGCATTACAGCTGACAGAATCTGCTAGTGAGGCCGACCTTATCCTTGTGAACACCTGTGGATTCATCGAGTCAGCTCGTGAACAGTCGATTGAAGCCTTCTTCACACTGCATGAGGCAAACCCAGATGCAAAGATGATTCTCAGCGGATGCATGGCCCAGCGATACGCAGATGAGTTGCACGAGCAGTTGCCAGAAGCCTCGGCCATTTTCGGCAACCGTGATCTTTCAGCAATCAAGGATGTGGTGAGAAAGGTATTTGCCGGTGACAGGGTCGTGGAAGTCCCTTCCTATCCAGATCCAGAGAAAGAGGTACATGAACGAAATGAACTGCTCTCATTCCCTGGAAGTGCATACCTGAAGATCAGTGAAGGATGCAACCATTGGTGTGCCTACTGTGCCATCCCTATCATAAGAGGTAATCTGCGAAGCAGACCCAAGCAGACCATTCTCACTGATGCAAAAGCCTTGATCAGCCGGGGGGTGAAGGAAATCAATCTTATCGCCCAGGATCTGGCATCCTACGGAACCGACAGTCCTGAGCGCACCAGTCTTTTCCTGGAATTGCTCGCCGACTTGGTTGCACTTGAAGGGGACTTCGTAGTGAGGCTTCTCTATATACATCCCGATGCATTCCCTTCCGAGTTGCCTGGATTCATCAAGGAGCACAAGAAAGTGCTGCCATACTTCGATATCCCCTTCCAGCATGCAGATACTGCCATCCTGAGGAGCATGGGAAGGAAAGGGGATAAGGAGCAGCACCTGGCAATGATCAACCAGATCAGGGACGTGCTCCCTGAAGCGGTCTTCCGCTCCACGATTCTTTTAGGGTATCCGGGGGAAGATGAGCAGTCTTTTGCCGAAGTCCTTGATTTTCTCAAGCGCGCCCGCCTTGATTGGGTTGGCTCCTTCTTGTACAGCCGTGAGGAAGGAACCAAGGCATATGCACTTCGAGGGGAAAAGGAGCATGCAAAAGCCTTGAAGCGTGCACAAGGATTCCAGAAGCAGCTTGAAGCGTTGCAGGCTCCGATCACCAGTGAGAACCTGACAAGATTTATCGGTAAGGAGTATGATGTGCTTATTGAGGAACCGGTTGAGGGCGAAGACCTGGCAATCGGTCGTATGTATGCCCAGGCACCGGAGGTCGATGGACTTACCGTGGTAATGGGTCGTAATCTGAAGGCGGGCACGGTCTTACGGTGCGGAATCCGCAGGGTCAACGGTCTTGACCTTGAGGCAATCCCCTTGGAAGGAGGCGTGTCTCATGGCTGAACTGCAGGAACTTATGGATCAACTCAATGAAGCGCAAAAGGAAGCTGTTCTTGAAAACAGCCATCCTCTGCTCGTCCTTGCAGGTGCTGGTAGTGGCAAGACACGCGTTATCACCACCAAGATTGCCTATGCCATCGAACAGCTTGGTATTCCCCCCCATAAGATTCTTGCGGTAACCTTCACCAACAAGGCAGCAAATGAGATGAAAGAGCGCGTAGGGCAGATGTTGGAAGGTCGCTCAGATGTCAACGATTGCAATATCCGAACCTTCCATTCTTTCGGTGCTTGGTTTCTCAGGAGATTCGGCTCAGAAATTGGCCTTGATGCAAACTTCACCATCTACGATGACAATGACTCGTTGAGTTTGCTTGCCTCGTGTTTCCCGAATTACAAGAAACGGGAACTTGATCCCATCATGAGAAAGATCAGCTATGCAAAGGATAGGGGACTGACCTATACGGACAATTTGCAGTCACTCAAGGTCGACTCCACCTTCAAGCGTATGTTTGAGGCATATGAGCGGAAGTTGCATCAGGTGGGAAATGTGGATTTTGCCGACCTGATCGGCCGCAGCATCGAGTTGCTTGAGACAAAACCTGAAATCCAACAGTGGGTTCACCGTCGCTTCAGCATGATCTTGGTGGATGAGTATCAGGATTCCAATGCTGCACAGTTCAAGCTGCTGCATCGTTTGGTAGGTCCGGGAACCTTCATTTGCGTCGTAGGTGATGACGATCAGTCCATCTACCGGTTCCGTGGGGCGGAGGTGCAGAATATCCTCAGTTTCCCCGATCAGTATCCGATGGCCAGGACAGTTAAGCTTGAGCAGAACTATCGTTCAACACAGAATATCCTTGAAATTGCCAACAGTGTCATCAAGAACAATAAGGGAAGACACGAAAAACAGCTTTGGACAGCAAACCGAAAGGGTGGAAAGCCCCATCTCTTCTATGTGCAGGACGAACAGGATGAAGCGCTTCGTGTTGCTTCCATCGTTAAGAAAGACCGACGTTTTAACGAGAGTGCCGTGTTATACCGCACCAATGCGCAGTCGGTGGCTTTTGAGACACTGTTCAAGCGTTCGGGGATTCCCTACAAGGTGGTGGGTGCTTTGCAGTTCTATGAGCGTGAAGAGGTGAAAGATGCCTTGGCCTTGCTCTTCCTGCTTACCAATACAAAGGACGAAGTCAATTTCAAGCGTATGATCAACAAGCCTACCCGGGGAATCGGCCCGGGTAGCCAGGATACCATTCTTGCCTACAGCCCGGAGGCGAAGGGAGACTTGCTTGCGATGCTGCGTCTTGCCACTGAGAAGAGTGGGCTCTCAAACAAAGCAAGGGAAGGAGCAAAGCATTTTTTGCGAATGTACGAGCATGCCCGGAAGATGCTTCAGGAAGGGGAATTGGTCGATTGTGCATATTTCCTCATCAGGGAATCGGGGCTGCTTGATCACTACAGGAAGCTGGACCAGCAAAATACCACCAGCAAGGTGGAGAACCTGGAAGCATTGGTCAATGCTCTCTCTTCCTATGAGTCATCCCTGGAAGGGTTGTTGCTTTTTCTCGAGCAACTTTCGCTCGATCCAACCACTCTTGGACAGGAAGATCCCAGGGATAAGGATGGGGTTACCCTTATCACCATGCACAACACGAAAGGGTTGGAATTTGACAGGGTGTTTGTAGCCGGTCTTGAAGACGAACTGTTCCCTGGTCGATCTGCAGAGAGTGATGAGGATACCGAGGAAGAGCGCCGAATATTCTATGTTGCGGTGACACGGGCAAGGGAGGAGTTGTATCTTCTCAGTGCCCGCGCAAGGAAGATATGGGGTAAAACCAGCTACAATCATCCAAGCCGTTTTCTTGATGAGATAGACCCGTCACTGCTTTCCGTGCAGGGCATACGTCCCGGTACCGATGTGGGTGGATTCGGCTATCAGGGTCTCTCCAGTCTCCAGGAGAAGCGAAAGCGGCATGAATCCATGCCTTCCTCAAAATCTTCTCCATCCTCCTGGGGCTCCAGCGGAGCTCACATAATCCAGAAAGGATTTGGCGGTAATGCCAAGACATTTCGCATGAAAACGGTGCATGAGGCAAAGGAAGGGGAACCCCTGTTCCCTGTAGGGCAACGCGTTTATAGTGACAGTTATGGGGAAGGGGAAGTTGTGACTCTTCGCAAGAGTGGGGATCGTGAGGTCATAGAAGTCAGATTCTTCAATGGCAAGAAAACCACGTTCATCAGCAAGTTTGCCCAGCTTGAGAAAATTGGGGGTGAGTGAGATGGGGAGAAGTGGGGAAGCCACTAGACAAGATTGGCCGGAAGGTTATACAATGCCTACCGTTGTCCGCGCCCGTGACTTTTATGTATATGATCGCTACGGGGAGCGGTATACTGATTTTTTTCAGAATTATGGCAGAGCCGTTCTAGGCCATCGACCAGAGAGGATCCAACAGGCTATCAAGTCTACGGTGAGTCGTGGTTTGATAGCAGAATACCCATCGGTATTCACGGGAAGGCTCGAAAAGCTATTGGTGAACCTGTTTCCAAGCTTTCCGGTTGTCCGTGTATATACAGACCCCCGGAAGGTCATGCAGGCAGTAAGCGCAGTTTCGGATGATGCACTATTTGATCCTGCTCTCTCTGCTGAGCATGCAAGCCGTACAGTGTCCTATTGGCGACCGTTCCTGGGTGTTGGCGGGGCAG
>JAIMZO010000009.1 GCA_020054965.1 Spirochaeta sp.
AAGCCTCTTCAATGCTGGCAAACTCTTCTGGAGATGGCAAGGAAAGGTCCACCTTCTTGCCAGTGACCCGGTGGATGAACAAACCCTTCTGACCATCAAAGGTCAAGCCGCGGAGTACTGGGGGAATCTCAAAGCTGATCTGCTTAGTAAACGTAGTCATCGCTCCTCCTTAGACCTGTTCGTATAGTGAATATGGGTCATGCGTGTCCATCTTTCTTCCCAGAGCTGCATAGTGTGCCAATCTCTTCTCAAGAGAAGAACCAGATAATGGATTATCAGGATGGAACAGGCCAAGCGTATCATCACAGGAAGATAGCTTCTCATGAGCCACCAGCGCCCAAGCAGCATCAACCAGATGTCTTGCGGTAGGTTCCAATAGTTCAGGGCAGTTCATACTTTGCCTGCTGCTGTTGATATCGACCCCACTGATCTCCATCAGGTTTCTCTCCCTGGCAAGCTTCTGCAAGCGAAGCATCTGCTCCTTGGTATTGCGTGGAGGCATATAGGTAATCGCAGGGAAGCCAATATCCACCAACACGTCCAACAGCTCCTCCAGGAACTCATCCTCAAACTTCTCTGCCTTCTTATCCCCGGTCACACTCTCAGCCACATCCCCAAGATAGGCATAGGCTGCAATGGCACCAATACTGTTGGCAAAGGTGACCACCTCACGAACATCCAGACACTCTTCCCTGGAAGGCTGAATGAAGAACCGAGGCAGGAAGGTGCTCTTGTAGACTCCCAAGAGATCATACGCATAATGGGGATTGTCCTTGTCCAACAACCAATCCTGTACCTTTCCTGCCAGGGTTAGTCCCAGCTCCTTCTTGAGGAAGTGCACCAGTTTCTCCCCTTTCCCAAACATGGAGATACTCTGGTTTGCCATAGCATAGAGAATGTGCCGTTCGGTAACAGAGCCACCTTGGTCAGCTCTGCTCAGAGGGAGAACATCCCTTTCAAAATCAAGGTCGAAGCCATACGTTCCTACCAGAGCCTGCAAAGCTTCCACTTGTGCCTTGTTTCGTTGGTTTCGAATCGTCTGGACAGGTTTCAAGAACTCCTCGACAGTAGCAATATGCTGTTTAGGAACCCCGTGGACGCACATATAGGCTATTCCGATGCTGTCCGGATTGTTGAGCTTTCTATCCCCCAGAGGAGTGTCGAGAAAACTTGTCCTCAGCTCAAACCCTACCGTACTGGCGATACCGATATTCTGTGCTGCTTCCATCATCTCCCGGGCCGCACCAATACTGTCATGGTCAATACTACCCACAATACCCAGCCCTGCCTTCCAGGCAGCATAGGCTGCTGCAGAAGGCTCATAGGGACTGAATGAATAGGTGGTATGCACATGATTGTTCACCTCTTCTAGCGCGGTTCTCTTAAGAAAGCCACTTTGAATCAGAGAACCAATCTCACTACTCGAGGTGAGTCGAGTGGCAAGATCCCTATCATTGATGCTTTTTTCAAGCTGTTTCAAATCCATGGGCTTTCCTTATCAGACACCGAGTCTTCTTGTCCTGAAGAACTCAACGTCAGTGAAATTGCTCTGGGGGACATAATCGGGAATCGGCAAAATCTGTTCGTGGATGGCGTCCAGTACCGAGTACTCCTGTGCAAAGTAGTACTCTTCCATTTCTGCTGGTGGGGTAATCCAGTTCTTCGATCCGACCACAATTGTCGGAGCATCGAGATAGTCAAAGGCAAGCCTACTGAGGTTGGAGCTTACGGTATGCAGATAACTGCCACGTTCCGAGCTGTCGGTCACGAAGACTGCCCTCCCTGTCTTCTTCACTGATTCAATCAACAACTCATACTTGAGTGGGTTGATCCATCTCAGGTCGATCACCTCTGCCTCAAGGCCCTTCTCAGCAAGCTGTTCTGCTGCCTTGATTGCAGTATAGAGAGCGGGGCCAAGAGCAATAATGGTTACATCCTTACCTTCTCTCCTGATTACCGGTTCCCCTTCTGGAATCTCATAGTATCCCTCAGGAACCCCTTCCTTCACGAACATCTCGCCAATTCCATAGAGTTTCTGGCTCTCAAAGAATACTACAGGGTCAGTACCACGGAGCGCATAGTTGAGCATGCCTTTCACATCATACGGTGTTGCAGGATACATTGCCTTCAATCCGGGGACGGAAGCGACCATGCTGGTCCATTCCTGTGAGTGCTGTGCACCATACTTGTTACCAACTGATACACGAAGCACAAGCGGCATCTTCAGGACACCTGCGCTCATTGCCTGCCATTTGGGCATCTGGTTGAATACCTCATCCCCTGCACAACCAAGGAAGTCACAGTACATCAACTCGACAACAGCTCGGCCACCGGCCATCGCATATCCTACTCCACTTCCAACGATTGCCGATTCAGCGATCGGGGTGTTGAAGAAACGGGAAGGAGGAAGCAGTTCTGTGAGACCACGGTAGCAGGCAAATGCTCCACCCCAATCTCGATGATCCTCTCCATAGGCAACCATCGTCGGGTCAATGGAGAATCGATGGGCCATTGCCTCGAAGACAGCATCACGATACTGGTACTGTTTTGCAGCAGGCAGTTCCTTGCCGTTCTCGTCGTAGGCATAGCGACTTCTGCGGGCAATCTGCGTCACCCTTGCATTGTCTTCCAGTTTCTCCAGCAATACCGCTTCGCCATCATCCAGCTTCTCAACACTGCCATTGGAGAACATCACGGACTCAACAAAATGTTCATCCACCATGGGACTGAGTACCGGATCAACGGTAATCTCGAGCGTCTTTCTCATCTTCTCTTCAAGGATCGTATCAAACTGGTCAAGCTCTTCCTGGCTGACCAACTTGTTCTCAATGAGGTAGTTGCCGTAGGCCACGATGGGATCCTGGTTACGGAATGCTTCCAGTTCTTCCTTCGTCCTGTAGGTCATTGCATCACTGGGGCTGTGACCGCTGTAACGGTAGGTGATGGTGTCCATGAAAGCTGGACCTTCTCCCTTGAGGAGAATTTCTTTCTTGCGTGAGGTGGCATCTGCCACTGCAAGAGGGTTGAATCCATCAACACGTTCGGTGTGCATGGAGTACTCGTTGATAGCAGAGGCAACCCTTGCAGCAACCTTGTAGCCCATGGTTTCCCCAATTGGCTGACCGCCCATGGCATAGAGGTTGTCAAAACAGTTCAGCATAAAGGGAGGATACCCTGGGTTGTCTTCCCAGAGGGTCTTGTACTGGTCCATGGAGGAAAGCACCAATCCTTCATAGACAGGACCACGTGCAAGCGCTCCATCACCGATATTGGCGATGACGATTCCCTTCTTTCGGTTAATCTTCTTATAGAGTGAAGCTCCTACGGCAATAGTACAGGAACCTCCAACAATTGCATTGTTGGGCATGCTTCCAAATGGCTTGAAGAAGGTATGCATCGAGCCACCAAGGCCTGCTGAGAATCCGGTCTTCTTTGCATAGATCTCTGCCAATGCACCGTACAGTACAAAGTTCTCTGCAAGGTCACGGACATTTTCCCCAGGGAAGTGCTTCTCTACAATCCTGTAGGTCTCCCCACCCATGAAGGATTCCATGATGGCAAGCAGTTCCTTGTCCTCCATCTTATGGATGGCACTCATGCTCTTGGCGAGAATCTCACCATGGCTACGATGCGAGCCAAAGATCTGATCCTCGGGGCCGAGAACCATTGCCTGCCCGACAGCTGCACTTTCCTGACCGGATGAGAGGTGGGCTGGTCCACGGTGGTTGTATGAAATCCCCTGATACACACCCTCTTTCTTGATGGTATCCAACATGGTTTCAAATTTTCTAATCAAGAGCATGTCATAGTACACACGGATCAAGCGTTCCTTTCCGTATTGCTTGAGCTCATTCTTGATGTTGCTCTTGTACTGGTTAACAGGAATCGAGGGTGTTTCAATAATGAGAGGCTCCCTCAATTTTGCTGGATCAAATGGTATTGTTTTGGACATATCGTTACTCCTTACAGACTATGGTCGAGTGCAAAGCAAGCATCCTTGATAAGCTCGGACACACTCGGATGTGGAAATACTATCTCTTTGACGTCCTGGACCCTGAGCTCTGCTTCAATAAGAGCAGAAGCGCCCCAGATCATCTCGCTGCTGTAGGGTCCCAGCAAATGAACTCCAAGAATGGCACCACTTTCCTGGTGACAGATCACTTTCACCAAGCCGGATGCACGCTTGCCTTGCTCAGCGAGGAAACGACCGTTTGCACGCATCTGCACGGTTTGACTCTTCACAGGAATGCCTTTCTCCTTGGCTTCCTTTTCTGTGATGCCACAACCAGCTGCCTCGGGATTCGCATAAACAGCCCAGGGAATTGCGTTGTAGCGCATGCGCATCTCTCTTGAGCCGAAGATATTGGAAACGGCAACCTCTGCCATGCGGGATGCACTATGGGCAAGGAGGGAGCGACCATTCACATCTCCAATCGCCCAGATATTGGCAACATTGGTCTGCAGACGGTCATTTACCACTACCCCTTGTCGGTCGATATCCACTCCAAGCTTCTCCAGCCCCTGGGTGTTCGGCCTACGCCCAACACTCATGAGGACCAGTGCTGCTTCAGTGGACTGTTTATTTCCCTTGGCATCGGTATAGAACACCGCTTCCTTGGTAATTTCCTCTACCTTGCAACCAAGGCGGAAGTCCACTTCCTTGAGCTCACGTCTCATCAGCTTGGCGAATTCGCCATCCATCATGGGAAGAATCTCGTCCATCATCTCTATGACGGTGACCTTGGTCCCAATCATGGAGAAAAACGAAGCGAATTCAATGCCGATCACCCCACCACCGATGACAACCAGGGATTTGGGCACTTCCTCGAGGTCCAGGATCTCATTACTGGTGAGCACATGTCCCAATTTTGCTCCAGGGATAGGTGGAACAAAAGCGGAAGAACCGGTGGCGACCATCAGGTATGAACCTTCATAGACTGTTTCCCCAACCTTCACATGATGAGGGTCGATGAATTCAGCTTCACCAAAAACCGTTTCCACCTTGTTCGATTTCATCAGGAACTCGATGCCACTCCTGAGCGTCCTGACCGTATCATTCTTCCAGGTCATTGCGTCAGGTAGGCTGAATGTCACCGAGGCAGCCTCGAGGCCTTGTTTTGCCCCATCAAGTGCATGATGGTAGAGCTTGGCACTGTTCAGAAGGCTCTTGGTGGGGATACACCCCCAGTTTGTACAGACCCCCCCAAGGTGTCCTCTCTCTATGAGCAGGACTCTCTTGCCGAGTGCACCTGCCCTTTCTGCAGCAACATATCCACCAGGACCGCTGCCAACTACGATTAAGTCATAGGTACTCATGCATCCTCCCTACAGTGCCAACAAGAGATCAATGGAGGCAATGTTGTCCATCAATGCCTTCAGGAAGCGTGCAGCATCTGCGCCATCGACTGCCTGGTGGTCCATTGTCAGCGAGAGTCCGATCTTCTCAATAAAGACGATATCCCCATCCTCGTCCTCTACCGGCGTGAGGGTAATGCCGCCAACCCCAAGGATGGCAACCTCAGGTGCGTTGAGCACCGGGGTGAACGCATCAATACCGAAGGCTCCTACATTACTTACCGTAAAGGTTGACCCACTGAGTTCGTCAGGTTGGGCGGTTCCTTCCTTGCACTTCTCGACCAGGGTCTTGGTTTCTTCAGAGAGCTGGCGGAGGCTGAGCATATCACTGTTTCGCACCACCGGGACCAGAAGACCCTTCGGTGTGTCGGTAGCGACGCCAAGATGCACATGGCTAAAGCGCAATATCTTATCCCCAAGGAAGTGTGCATTGAATGCAGGGAATTCCAGCAAGGTTCTGCTGACGGCGAAGAGGATCAGATCATTGATTGTAACCTTATTCAAACCAAGTTCACTCTTTGCATTCTTGAATCCAGCTCTCAGACGTTTGAGGGCGCGTGCATCAGCCTGGGCATGGAGGGTAAGCTGGCAAGTGGAATGGATGGACTCCATCATCCGTCTGGCGGTCACCTTGCGTACTCCCTTCACCGGAATCTCCTGAATCTCT
Organism: Spirochaeta sp.; assembly: GCA_020054965.1. The sequence goes on from JAIMZO010000009.1 coordinate 6,023, forward strand.
TCAGAGACTTCTCCCATGCGTGATGGGGTAGCAATCGCAGGTTTCACCTGTAGGTCGGAAGAGAGGACCCTACCTCCAATGCCGTTGCCACGTCCTGGAGCCTGGACTCCCTGTTCAAGAGCCTGCTGTCTTGCAACCGGACTGAGAGGCTCGCCAGCCACTGAGGCTACATCACGTTCAATGATGCGACCTTTCGGGCCGGTGGGCTGTACAGAGGAGAGGGGGACTCCCATGGAGGAAGCCAGATTGCGTGCCCTGGGGCTGGAACCCTGAGCCTTGCCGGCCGTAGAGGGGGGAGCAGCTTTTTCAGGTTGTGTGTCCCCAGCTGGTGCTGTTTCCTGTTTCTCTTCCTTTGGTTGCCCTTTATTGGTTTCTGCCTTGGGAAGTTCGACCTTCTCGCCTTCCTCCCCGATTATGACGATGGGAACCATTACTGGAACATCATCCCCTTCCTCATACAGTATGGCCAGTACAACACCTTCAGCAGTCGATTCAACGTCAATGGTTGACTTATCGGTCTCAGCTGAGCATAGGACATCCCCTACAGCAACCTTGTCACCTACTTTGACATTCCATTCCACAATAATGCAGGATTCCACTGAGTTTCCCTGTTTGGGCATCACAACTTGTTGTGCCATGTGTTCACTCCTCTACTTTGCAATAAGGACCTCAACACCCTGCTCCTCGAGCTGGGTGATCAGGTCTGCAGGAAAACCACTGTCTGTGACAATGGTATCTATCTCTGTTACCGGCATGATCCGCACAAACCCACGATTCCCCACTTTTGAGGAATCAACGCACAACACCCGCCGCGTTGCTTGTGCGCACATGCGTTGTACCACCTGTGCATTTTCGATCAAGCTGGTGGTAAGTCCATGTTCCATGGTGAAGCCATCCGTACCGAAGAAGGTGGTGGATACATGGTAGTTCTCTATCTGGGAAATGGCAGCAGGCCCGACAAGGGCCTCAGCTTCGCTTCGGTACTCTCCACCCACCAGCGTGACCTGAAGCTGGGTATTCGCCCGTGCATAGGGCAGAATGAGCGTTGAATTGGTAACCACCCGTACATTTCTTTTCCCAAATATGTGCCTGGGAATCAGGGAACAGGTGGAACCATTGGTAATCATGATAAAGTCATTATCCTTTACCAAGGTGGCAGCGAGTTTTGCAATCAGATCTTTTTTTGTGGTATTGGTATCATCACGAACGGCGGCTTGGGGAGCTGAGGCTACCACGACCCGGCCATGGCTTCGTATAACAAGACCTTTGGAATCCAGGTCGCGTAAATCCCCCCTGATGGTAACCGCAGAGACTCCCAGCTCTTCACTGAGCCGGGAAACAGGATACTCTTCACCACTTTTCAGAAGCTGGAGTATGTGTTTTTCCCGAGGGGAAAGCCCTATCATATGATACACTCCTACTTTCTTATCGCTTTCATTACGCTTTCGATTCTATGATAGTATCGCAAACTTATCAAGTGTTTTCGAAAGATATCCGTTAATCCATATGAAAGACTTCCTCCAAGGGAAGCGAGATTGGTGAGTTGTCTTCATTCGTGTCCATAATATCAGCCATATAGGCCCACCACTTCTGGACAACGGGGTTGGAGCCAAGGTCCTGACTCCCCGCGGTTCCCTCTGTTCTCTGAAAAGCAAAGAGCATTCCACTATCCCGGTCAAGGAAGATGGTGTAGTCAGAAACCCCACTTTCCTTGAGAATCGCCTTCAACTCCGGCCAGATTTCATCATGACGCCTCTTGTACTCTTCTTCATTTCCTTTCTTCAACTGCATGACAAATGCTTGTCTCATGGTAATGGCTCTCCTAATTTCATCTCATTTGCTGGAGTCGTAGCTTCCTGTTTGCCTTGTACATATCAAGCAATCGAGGAAGCAGGACCGCAGTAATTAAAAGCAATCCAATAACGATAGTCATCAGCGTCCCACTGAACTTCAGCAAGCCCATGCCGAACTTAAGGTAACCGACCAGCATGGAGCCGATGAAAACACCATACACACTTCCCTTACCTCCTGTGATGGCAACACCACCAAGAACCACCAAGGTGATGATCTCCAAATCCCATCCGGTGGCAATGTTTGAGCGGACAGAGAGAATGCGACTTGCAAGCAGTATGGACGTGAGACCACAGAAAAATCCGGTAACAGTGAAGTTGATAACCCTCATGGTCTTTACCTTGATACCGGAGAAGCGAGCTGCTTCAGCACTATTCCCAATGGCATACAACCTTCTTCCATACGTTGTCTTATGCAAGATGAAAGCAAAGAGCAATACAAGCACCAGGTAGAGGACGAACTCAAAGGGGATAATGGTACCAGGTATGAATTGCTGACCAAAGAACCCAAAATTCTCCGGGAATTCAGTGCGTGCCTGGTCTCCCAACAAACCAATTGCGATTCCCCTGAATATCGACTGTGTCGCAAGGGTGACCGCGATGGCGGGCATCTCGAGGGCAGTGATCATTACCCCATTGAACAGTCCAGCAAGGGTCCCAACAAGAAGGGCCAGGAATATCAGGGAAGGAATGGAAGCTCCACTTTGAGCAGCATTGCCTACCACATATGCACAAAGGGCGATAATGGACGCAATCGAGATATCAATGTCTCCACACATGATGATGAAGATCATCGGAAGGGCCATGATTGCCTTCTCACTGAATTGGAACGTTGCATTCATCAAATTGAACCAATCCAGGAAGTACGGGGTTCTGATGGTGAAAAAAATGAACACCAGTACAATGATAATGGAGAGCAGGACTTCCCACTGGGTAAAATATTCTATCAACCGGTTCTTGAGCGACATCTCATTGATAAGCCGTGATTTTGCTACCAAATCTCTCTTTTCAGCCATACCTAGCCTCTCCTCTGTGCAAGCAGCTTCTTCGTCTTTCGCTGGTCACTGATGGTGTTGAGCGTCAATGCAATGAGAATGATCAATCCCTGGACGAACGTTTGCCAGAAAACCGACAGGTAGATAACCGGTAATGCGTTGGTGACCACACCAAGGAAAAGCGTACCCAGGACTACCCCAATGATACCACCAGAGCCTCCTGCAAAGTTGACACCACCAAGCACACAGGCTGCTACTGCCTGCATCTCGAACCCAGTTGCCATCTCATTCACTGCAGAAGCATAGCGAGCGGTCCACAGAGCTCCTGCAAGGCCACAGAGCGTACCACTGATAAGGAAGACCACTACCCTGACCCTGCTCTCATTCACTCCTACAAACTTTGCCGCTGTCGGGTTTCCCCCGATCGCATAGACTTCCCGTCCTGTACGGGTATACCTGCTGAAGTAATAGAATACAGCAATGACAATAATTGCAATCCAAAGAAGGTTAGAAATTCCAAGGAAACTATTACGAGGGAAATCTATGTAGGATTTACTCATCTCATGGGCTGTAACCCACGTACCTCCACTGAGGAGAAAGGTAAGCCCGCGATAGATATTCACCGTCCCCAATGTGGTGATGATCGGGGGGATTTTCCCATAAGCAACCAACACACCATTGAAGAGTCCCATCACCATTCCAATACCCATTCCTGCGAGCAACAGGAGCAAGGGACTGACTGTAGGATTTGCCTCATTGATCATACCGGTGGCCATACCGGTAAAGGCGATAATGGAACCAACTGAGAGGTCAATCCCGTTTGAGAGGATTACGTAGAACTCACCGATGGCGACAATGGAGAGGATAGCCATGTCATTAAGGATGGTGGAGATGTTCTTCGCAGAGAGAAACTGCGGAGAGCGGATTGAAATCGGCACCAGAAGCACCACCAACAACAAGGTAAGGGTTGCCTCCCTGCGGGCCAATGCTTTCTTTACAAAGGAGGAGAAGGATAGATCAGGCATTGGAGACCTCCATCTGTACAGTTGCGATTGCATACCGCATTACTGACTCTGCTGTCGCTTTTTTCCCATCAAGAATAGCTGTCTGGTACCCTTCATGCATCACGACGATCCGGTCCGACATTCCCAAGATTTCAGGAAGCTCACTACTAATGAGAATAACGGCAACACCCTTGTCCGCCATTTCACAGACGAATTCGTGTACTGCTGCCTTCGTTGCCACATCAATACCCTTGGTAGGTTCATCAAGGATGAGAATCTTCGGGTTTGTCCCAATCCACTTGGCAAGGACGACCTTCTGCTGGTTACCCCCACTGAGTGTCTCAGCATCGACATGGTATCCTGCAGATTTTATCTCCATCTGATCACCATGTTCCTTGACGTAATTCGCCTCAGTTTTTTTCCTGATCACCAGACCTTTCCAGCAGAGATTGGTCAATACCGGTAGGCTGATATTATGGGTCAAGCTCATTTTCAATACCAGACCCTGCCTCTGGCGGTCTTCAGGCACCAAGGCAATCCCTTTTCGCATGCTGTCGATGGGACCTTTGGGCATGAATGGCTTCCCGAGCAAATGCATCGTCCCCTCACTGGCCTTGTCAATTCCGAAGATGGTTCTCACCACCTCACTGCGACCGGCTCCAACAAGACCGAACAGCCCCAGGATCTCTCCTTCATGTAAGTCAAATGAGATATCCTTGAAGGCACCAAGCTGACTGAGATGCTTAACCTCAAGCACCTTCTTCCCAATCCTTGGTTCATGGTGGGGATACATCTGGTCGATTGAGCGCCCGATCATCATGTTGATGATCGTATCTTCATTGCTCTCTGCCACCTTTCCTTCCCCGATATATTGTCCATCACGGAAAACCGTGTAATAATCACAGATTTCAAAGATCTCTTCAAACTTATGGGAGATGAAGAGAATTGCCTTGCCCTCTTCCTTCAGGGATCGGACAATCCTGAATAGATCATCAACCTCTCGGCCGGTGAGTGCACTGGTCGGCTCATCCATGATGACCAGATCTGCATCAAGGCTGAGTGCCTTGACAATTTCCACCATATGCCGCTGTGCAACACTGAGATTCTTGACCAGGGAATCCGGATTGATATCGAGTTCCATCCTTTGGAGCAATCCCTGGGTATTCTCCTGCATGGTCTTCCAGTCGAGCTTCTTCGTTTTTGGGTTCCTGAGGTGGTGTCCCATATAGATATTCTCTGTGACACTGAGCTCAGGAAACATGGAAGCTTCCTGATGGATGGCAACGATTCCTGCCTGCTGGGCGTCGATTGCATTCTTAAAGGATATGTTCTTACCATCCAGGGTCATCGTCCCACTGGTAGGGATATAGACTCCGGTGAGAATCTTCACCAAGGTGGACTTTCCTGCCCCATTCTCACCAATGAGAGCATGCACTTCCCCCCTTCGTAGGGAAAGATGTACATCATCCAAGGCTCTGATACCGGGAAACACCTTTGTTACGTGTTGAACTTCCAACAATGCCTGTTGCATTGTTCCTCCTTATGCAAGCAGATGCAAAGGCTCCCACCTCCGAGGGGAAGCAGGAGCCAGGTGTGATTCGATTAATAGATCTCTGCGAACTTCTCGATGTTGTCCTTATTGAATACATACGGAGTACTCATGAAGGCAATTCCGTTCTCTTCAACCTTGATGGATCCCATGCGACCGGCAGGAATCTCTTCACCAGTTTTACCTTCAACGGTACCGTCGATAAGTCCGTTGAGGATGTAGGTGGAGCTATATCCAAGGTCAATTGGATTCCAGAGAGCCATCTGGCGGCAGGTGCCGTCGAGGATGTAGCCCTTCATCTCTGAAGGAAGGCCAAGACCGGTTACTTCAACAACGCCACTCTTTCCTGCGTCCTTGACCGCCTGTGCAGTTGCGAGCAGACCAACAGTGGTCGGGCAAATGATAGCCTTCAGGTCAGGATACTTCTGCATCAAGGAGACAGCTTCACGATAGCTCTTATCGGGGGCATCATCACCATAGACGACCTCAACAAGTTCCATATCGGAATATTCAGCTTTCTTGATTTCTTCCTTCATCCACTCAATCCAGAGGTTCTGGTTGGTGGCCTGTGCGGAAGCGGAAAGGACAGCTACATCACCCTTGTAGTCAGTCAGTTCAGCAGCAAGCTGAATCTGCTGGCGTCCAATGAGCTCAGGATTACTGGGCAGGAGGTCAACAATACGTCCACCTGGGTTGATACCAGAGTCATAACTGATGACCTTGATACCGGCTGCCATGGCTTTCTTGGCTACAGGAATCAATGCATCTGCATCATTTGCGCTGATGGCAATACCATCAACCCTCTGTGCAATCAAGGTCTCGATGATCTCAATCTGGCCTTCTGCAGTTGCCTGGGGAGGAGCCATATAGGTCGTCTTGATCCCACCGAGCTCAGCAGCAGCTTCTTCACTGCCCTTGAATACTGCATCAAAGAACCCATTTCCCATACTCTTTCCGAGAATGACAATCTCTTTTTCACCCGCTGGGGCTGCTTCCTTGGTTCCCTGGGCGAACATTGCACCAAGGGCCATGGTCATGATGAGGACAAACAACAATGTTTTCTTCATAACAAAACACTCCTTTTGAGAAATTTTCTCCGGGAAAACCCGGAATCTATCTGTACCTGGCAGAACACCAGGGCAAACAGCAAAACTACTGTCACAACTTCCTTACTCTTAGTGTGACACTGATTTCAAAATCTGCAATAACTGAATAGTCATTTTTTAGCACGATTTTATCATGAAACAAATATGGAACCCGATTTCTTATACATCGAAAGTCAAATAACAAGGCAAGGAAAGTGATTCACATGGATATCTCTATAAGTAGAGATGAGGAAGGAGGATTATTTCTCCTTTTCCCAAACAGCACTCCCCCCAGCAATCCTACGAATGTCTGTTGGAAGAGGATTCCTAGAATCACAGGAAGGGCTGCAAGAGGAGGAAAATAGGTGGTGGCAAGCACCAAAGCTGCACTGATGTTCCTCATCCCTCCGGTGAACGTCATACTGACAAGGCTGGGACGATCCACCTTCAGGACATACCTCGCGATTACATAGACAAGAAGGAACCCCAAGGCAATGACGAGGAGATTCATCAGGATGAGTGGGATATAGATCCAAGAAAAGGAGAGAGAACCAGAGAGCGCTCCTACATGAATTACCACCACTGCAATAAGTAAGAGCTTGGTAACCGGACTGAGCAAGAGTCCAGCTTGCTTTGCAACCTTGGGCATGGTTTGGGTAACCAACATCCCCACAAGGGAGGGAAGGACAATCATCACCAGCAAGCTGGTCATGATCCCTCCTTGGTCGATTGCCACTGTTGTATGGGAAAGGAGCCTAATGGTCAGTGGTGTCAGGATGGGAGAAAGCAAGGCATCAAGAATGATGAGCGAAAGTGCAAGGGCGGCGTCTCCCTCATAAATGGTCGACCAGATAAAGGCGGTCACTGCAATCGGGATCGAAGAGAGCAACACAAAACCGGTTACAATATCGATCTGGGAGGGAAATATCACCCGGCCGATGAGTGCGACAAAAACCGGCAGCACTATATGTGCACTGAAGAGCACAAGCAACACAGAGGTCATTCTGCGGGCAATCTTGGCAAACTGACGATAGCTTACTCCCAAGGCCCCTACAAAGGTAATGAATGCAAAAAAAATAGGTTCCAAGAAAATGGAAGGAATCCAAACGATGACCAAGCAGCAAGCCAAGCACCACACCAATTGGTGTAACGAGCGGCATCACCGCATTAAAACGTTTGTTTATATCCTGCAGTGATGTCATCTTCCCTACTTTGATGCAACCGAAGACCGATATTTCTCTACTTCCCAGTTTCTGATGAAACCAATCATTGCATCATCCATGAAACGGGGACCTCCAAAACTCTCGGTATACACCGCAATCGATACGGTATCCACAAACAGCGGCATCGGCTTCTCTCCCAGGGAGAATACCCCTAGGTTCTGCACGCAGACAATCTTTGGACTCACCCCGTGTTCGGCCTCATACTGTTTGAAAGCGGAAACTACATCCTGCCCCTCTCCCACCCACAGTGGTTTGAAACCGGAATAAACAATATGGTCAGGGGTAAAGGAGGAAGAGACTGCCTGGAAATGTTTCTCATCCTGCAGGTAGTGGGCAAACTCCTTGTTCCAAGAGAAAAGAACTGGCTCTGTTGTAAGAGTCCCAAGCTTCTTCTTGACTGATTCAACACGAGATGAGTCTGCCTCCAAGGGTGAAAAATCGGGCTTTCTCACCAACTGGGAGGAAATCTTCCCCATCAAGGAGTTGTAGAGGCCTTCAATCTCCTCCAAACTCTGCCCACCGACAAAAATACCATGGTTCTGCAGGAAAATCAGGGAGCTGACTGTCCCTGTTCCCTTCTTCTGCTCAGCCATCCTGGAGCGGACAATATCAGCAAGGATGAATCCAGGCTTAACCAATTCAATCCAGAGCGCTTCAGGGAAAAGCCTGGCAACAGCCTTCTCTCCCTCTTGCGCACAGGTAAGACCATTCACCATGGCAGGGTGAAGGTGGATGACATAGGGAAAGGGAAGCAATGCATGGAGCAAGGCTTCAACAGAAGGCCGAGCTGTCTCTCCCTCAAGACGACAAGCCATCATATCCCTGAGGACTTCATCCTCTCTCTCCTCGTCATCGCTGCTGTATTGTTTTTCCCAGATTTTCTCGAGCTTTCTCAGATCCATCTTGACAAAACCCGATTCATCAATGGTCCCCAAAGCATGGCCACTAGCCTTTACATAAAGGACGTTCCCTTCTTTATAGGAGGTGTTTCCACCTCCCAGGAGGACGTAGGAAGGGTCCGAGCCATACCGTTTGGAGTGGGCAATCAGGGATGCAAAACTCATGAACGTTCCTCCAATACTTCCCTCTCATACGTACTTACCAACTCAATGAGTTCACTTTCCAGTGGCGTGTTGGTTCTTCTGCAGTACTCATCCCAGATGGCACCGAAGGGAAGGACACTCTGTTGCTCAAGCAGTGCCATGGTTGCATATCCATTTCCTGACTCTTCATACTCAATGAGTTGATCAATCGGTTCAAGCATAGCAAAGAGCAGTGCTTTTCGCATAGCCCTGATGCCGGTAACCCAGGCACCGATACGATTGATGGATGCATCGAAGAAATCCAGGCCAATGTGGGAGGATTCCAGTTTCCCACTTCTCACCAACTCCTCGGCAACCATCTTGACCTTGTCATTGAACAGAACCACATGGTCACTGTCCCAATGCATGGGACGGCTCACATGCAAGAGAATCTCATCGTCAAAGAGCAGGATGGCGGAAAGTTTATCCGAGATGTCTTCCTCTGTATGGAAGTGTCCCATGTCAATGCAGAGCATCTTGTTGTTTCGCGCTGCATAGTTCATATAGAACTCATGTGAGCCAACCACAAATGCTTCGCTTCCGATGCCAAAGAGTTTGGTCTCCAAAGCATCACGCATGAATTCGCTGGGATATTCAGTCTCAAAAATTTCATCAAGGCTTTCCTTGAGAATGGCACGGTACCCAAACTTGTCAACAGTGAGGTTCTTTGCACCATCAGGAATCCAGGTGTCGAGGATACAGGGACTCCCCTGTTGCTCACCAATCCAGGCAGCTATTTTCCTACAACGTTTTGCGTGCTCGATCCAGAACCTACGGATTCTCTCATCCTTGCTTGCCAATGTATAGCCACCATCAGCCATTGGATGGCTGAAGAACGTTCCATTGAAGTCCAGGGGGAGACCCATCTTCTTGCCCCAATCAAGCCAACCTTGGTAGTACTTCTCCTCAATCTGGTCACGGTCAACAAAGGTGGAACCGAACTCCCCATAGCTGGCATGCAGGTTCAGCCTATGGCTTCCACCAACCAGGGAGAATACCTGCTCCAGATCCTGACGCAACTGTTCGACAGTCTTTGCTTTGCCGGGATAGTTCCCTGTGGTTTGGATTCCTCCACCAGCCAGTGCGGAATCAGGACGCTCGAAACCACCAACATCATCCCCCTGCCAACAGTGGACAGAGATGGGAACATCAGACAATTGGTCAAGGACAGAGTCGGTATCGACACCGTAGTGTGCATATATTTTCTTGGCTTCCTCATAGTAAGACATGACAGCCCTCCTCATGCAAAAGTATTCTTTTATTAGTTTGCCACCATTTGCAATTTTTACCTTGACAGAATAGTCAAATTCTAGCACGATTTTATCATGTCCAGTTTTACATTGCACGAAACCATGTTCTTCAAGGAAAACAGCCTTCCTGTTAAGGTGTTACTCCGTGACCCCGAGATTCCTTTCTCATTGCATGGGCATGATTTCTATGAAATCGTGGTGGTAGTATCAGGAAAAGGCATCCATCTCTTGGAACATGACAAGCGACAGTTGCAGGAAGGCATGGTGTTCTGTATTCGCCCAGGAACCATTCACGGATATGCAGATATCGAGAATCTGGTCCTCTACAATCTCCTTATTGGAAAGAAGGCCTTTTCAGTGCTCTACCCCGAGGTAAAGGATGTGGCAGGTTTTGCCGAGACATTCATGCAAGAAGATGGGAACGTCCCGCTGGTTCGGCTCAACTCACACCAACACGCTGAGATTATTTCCCTGATAAGCGCAGTCAAGGAGGAGTCAGAGCAACAGGACTACAGCAAAGGGTCGACCTCTATGACCTATTCCAAATTGCTCCAATTCCTCATCCTGGTAAGCAGGTTCCACAGTGCTCGCCGAGGTTCTGCTTTCCAGAATGATCAACGCCTCGAGAAAGTCATCATCTATATGGAACAGAATATCGACCGCAGCATACCCTTGAACGAACTGGTTGAGGTCTCGAACATGAGTGCAAGCACACTCAACCGACAGTTCAAGCTATCGTCGGGTTGGTCTCCAGTCGATTTCCATATCCATAGGCGTATCGCATATGCTTCCAACCTGCTTCTGACCACTGACCTGAGCATTGAGAGAATCAGTGAAAAGACCGGATTCTCC
>JAIMZO010000010.1 GCA_020054965.1 Spirochaeta sp.
CTCTCCCTGGTTACACTACCCGCCTGGTAGGTTTTCTGTGTTGATCCATAGACCAGGCCAACGACAGCAAGCAGAATTCCCGAGATGATTAACAGCCACTCCACAGGAACCCTGTCAGCCAGGGGGCCGAAGAGCAAGATTCCCAGCGGTATTGCACTCCCACTGAGCAGCTGTACAATGGAGAACACCCTTCCCATCTTGTCTTCATCGGTTATCTCCTGGATCATGACAATCTCAGCAGAATTCAAGACGGGAACAAAGATACCCCCAAGACCCAAGATGATAAGGTAGAGCAGGAATGTGGGAGCAACTCCCAGAAGGGCAAAACTTACCCCGAAGGCAACCAGGGAGAGGGCAATGGCACGAACCTTATTGGAAAAGGACCCCTTCAGGGAAATGATCAGGCCACCCAGCAAGGTGCCCGCAGTCCACACCATCTCATTTGCGGTAAGGAACCATACCTCACTACCAAAGCTTCGTTCCACCAACAAGGGAGTCAGGATTGCAGCAGGGGTGATGAGGAAGAACGAGAAACCATAACAGATCAGAAGATTACGCAAGAGATGGTTGTGAAAGGTGTAGGAGAGCCCCTTCTTGATATCCTGGATCATACTGGTCCCTTCCTCCGACCGCTTCCTTGCCCCCACCTTGATGAAGGAAAAAGTCACCACTGCAAAGATTGCAGTGAGAACATCAAGCAAGAGTGTCCAGGTAAGGTCGAACAACCCCAGCATCATGCCACCAACGGCTGGAGAGAGAAGCAACAGCACTGAATTGATGCTCTGGTTCACCCCTTGGATTCGAACAAGATGTTCTTCACTGACCAATTGGGGAATGATGGCATTCACGGCAGGTGTCTGTACCCCGCTACCGAGGGAACGTACCACCGAAACAGCAAGCAGGGCTGTGATCGACTTTGACCCACTTGCATAGAAGAGAGCAAGGACCAGCGTTGCAATGGCAATGAAACTGTCAGAGAGCATGATCAGGTGCTTACGGTTGTAGCGGTCTGCCCACACCCCGCTGGAGAGACTGATCAGGAGATGGGGAACCATCTGGGCAAGGGTGGCATACATCAGGAACACTCCTGATGAGGTCTCAAGGGTGATGTGCCAGATAATGGCATACCCTACGACTGAGGAGCCAAACAGTGAAAGATTTTGGCTGATCAGGAACAGGACAACAGATTTTGTGAATAAAGCGTTGCTGCTTTTTATTTTCATAGTGGTACCATAGATTTATATATGAACAGGGAACAGATACTCCCTTCCGGCTTTAGCACTGTGGCGAGCGAGGTAGACTCAGTCAAGTGGGTTACTTCGGTAGCGGACACAATTCCTTCCAGCTTTTTTTGCCTCATATAGGCAGGAATCAGCCTCCCGGTACAGCTCATCAAAACTTGTGGTGATTGCAGAAGATACTCCCATGGAAACTGTCAGACGAATTGAATGTTGCTCATGGTTGCATACTTGCTGCTCAATATGTTTCCTAAGATGTTCAGCACAAGCGATCATCTCATCCCTACTCTTTTGGGAACTGAAAATGGCAAACTCCTCACCTCCAAACCTACAGACGATGCAAGCCTCATCAACTTCCTGCTTAAGGATGGAACCAATGGACTGTAGCACAGCATCGCCTGAGCGATGTCCCCACTGGTCGTTGATCTGCTTGAAGTGGTCAATATCAACATAGATAAGATGGGAAGGCCCGGAAGTCAGCAAAAGTTGTTTCTCCACCTTCTCGATAAATGTCTGTCTATTATAGAGTCCGGTAAGCCCATCAATCTCTGCCCGGTGTTGCATCTCTTCTGCACGTTGTTTCAGCAGGGTAATATCCTGGATCAGGGTAATGGTACCGATTGCCTCTGTTGCTTTGGAGGTAATCGGATACAGTTCAGCAGAAAGCGACCTCTCTCCCAAGACAAATTCGAAAGAGTTTCTCTCGCCTCGGCGTACAGCTTTGCCCCATCGGGGAATCTCGAGATAAATCTGCTTCTCAATCAAATGCATATCTGTTTTCATCAACTCTTTTGCTGCCGGGTTCATATCTACGACATGCCCTTCCCCATCACAGATGACAATTCCTTCCCCAAGGAACCGAAACGCCTGTTCCCTTGCCAATGGGGCAAGCTTGAGCAAATCAAAACGATAGATTCCATAAAGCAGAAAAAGCCCAGATAGGGCAAAGACGCCGCTGATGGGCAATATCTGGAGGAACTGTTCATTACTCACTACCTTTGCCATGGCGTAGAGAAAAGGGATCACCATCCCCAGCAACAATATGTATGCTTGTTTTCTCATGGAGGTACTGGTGGTAACAACAAAGATAATCACCAAGGAGAGGGAGAACACCATGAGAAAGAAATTACCTGAGATCAGAAATTTTCCAAGCACCGTGGTCTCAACCACCAGCGTTGAATACTGGGATGAGGTAACCAAGGAGACCGAGTGACGAATCCAGTGATGCAGGAAATCTGTCCCTACCAAAAGAATACCAACTCCCTGATAGAAATACAGAATCTTGGCTATGTGGGTCTGTTTCTCTCTCCAATATCCTGTATATGCCAAGCAGAACAACAAGGTGGCAACGGGAGTATAGAATACGCCAATCTGGCAAATATTCCGCCATAGCACCTTGAAGAAAAAGGTATAGCTGATCATCTCGGCGAACGAAGTCAGCGACCAGATGAGCATAAAGAGAACGGCAACGAACAACTCGTTTGCTGCTCGCTTACTTCGTACCCTCCAAACTGCAACAAGTACTCCTACGAGCATGCCGATGGAAAGCAAGTTGAAGAATAGGACAGGAAAGCTAAGCATGCACAACTCCTTGCGGTTTTCTGCATTGTACCAGAGAAATTTGGCGAAATCAGCAGAATGAACCTAGCTAATAAGCCAATTCATTGCCTTTTCTTCCTCATCCGTGAAATAGATTTCTCTCCCCTTATTACTTTCCAGGATAAACGAGCGCAGGCTTGAGCTACATCCTGAAGAGAAGTCCCCAACAATGGCAAGACGCATCTGGTAGGTCACAAATTTCTGGAGTACATCTCCGGCAATCTTTGTGCTCAAATCAAAGAACTCAGGGTTGATATCCTTCTTGCCTACAACCATCCTACTGCATCCAGTCCCATAGCGAACGTTTGCCATCACATCCAAGGCTGAATCAACATCTGAGAAGAGCATCTCTTCACTGGAAAGCTTGGCGACCTCGATTGCGTTCTTTTCCACATAGTCGATCTGCATAGCTACCCACGTTCTCCTTGGAGGAATCTTACCATGACATAGGCATCCCCTCTCTCTTCAGCGACAAGAAAGCCCAGACTTTGGTAAAGCCTGTAAGCCCTACTTTCTTTCTGCACAGAGAGAGATACCTTCCCGTATCCTGCATGCAACAGAACCTTGCACATCTCCTCAATGAGCTGTCTCCCCAAGCCTCTGTTACGGAAAGGCCCCTCTATTGCAATACACAGCTCAGGAGTCTCACGGGTAAAGTACCCGTACCCAGGATCTTCCGGGTCAAACAACCGTACCCACACAACACCTACCACCTTGTCATGGACCTCTGCTGCCAATGCATAATCCCCTACCCGGCCAAACCCCTGGATATAATGGCTTAGTGAAGGATCATCCAAGATCGATAGGGGGGGAGGGGCCTCTCCTTCGGCTCTATGGATGGCTTCATACAAGAAATGCCCGATGAGCGGGTACTCTCTCCTCCAAAGCGGACGGATTGAAAGCACATGCTTCAGCGAGGCTATTACGTGCAAGTGTGCACTATGGGGATGCATGTCAACGCCTTGAATGACCTCTACCTGGTAGAAGCCTCTCTGCACCAAGTACTGAAGATCCCTCTTCATGGTACGCTCCTGCCTGCTGAGATAAGTAATTCGCTCTGGCTTGATGGTAAGAACAGAGTCCAGAAGAGATCGTTCACACCCCTCTTCAGATGGAGAGAGGAAGAGCGTATCACAACGCTGCCCCCGTTTTGCAAGTTGACGAAGATGTTTCTCGTTGTTTCCCACAAAACGCTCTACATGCTCAATGCCATTGAGAGCCGCCTCATCACAATAAGGAGTAAACTCCTGGAGTAGATACCCCTGACTTGCTCCTTCTCTCATGGAGAGCAGTGTGAGTATGCCATGGGTGGTACAGCAGTCGATCACAATATCCCCATCCTGCACCTTGGCAAGCTCCATCACCTTCGTATAGAGCACCTCTGCCTGGGATGGAGAGGAGGGAAAATCGGATGTGGGGGGAAGGGAAAATCTCAGGGAGCAAAGGGAATCCTCGATCGCTGGACGTCCCCAGAATGTGCTGGGCTTGCTCTCCCCGTCATTCAGCACTATTCCAACGATCTCAGCATGTTCCCGCCTTAATGCATACAGGAAAGAGGTAAAAGTGCTTTCAATCCGCTCAGGAAGGGTAAAGCACAGCAACACCTGCTCCTGATCGCTCCTGATACGCAGTGTCAGCTTTGTTGCCGGGAAGGAAGTATCAATGCCATGGGTGGAGGCAAGACGATTGATGCTCCTCAGTATCCGCTCAGCCAAGGGATGCCTCAGCATACATGTCCTCAAGGCAATGAATTGATTCTGTCCCGTACTGATTAACCCGGATGCAAACTTTCCTCGCCAGTCCAGCCCAAAGTGAACCTCCACATAGGTGAGGAACCCTTCCATCTGCTGCATCCCAATTACAGGCTCCACACAAGAGGCAAGCTCTGCAAACCGGGTACGCAAGTAATTACTCTGCAATTCCAGTTGCTTATGATACGGGTGTTCCATGAGTGGGCAGTGACCGCAGACACGAAGCGCGGGACATTTGGCATAGGTTTCCATACTCCCTACGGTGCGGGTAAAAATGATGTTTGTCAATTGTGTTTATCCACGCTCTTTGGTATGCTTAATCCATGAAATACGTACGATTCAAACACCAAGACGAGGTCTCCTATGGCCTCCTTAGCGATACCACCATCAAGGTGCTCGAGGGTTCACCCTTTACGAGCTATAGAGAAACCAGCAAGAAGCTCTCCTTGGAAGAGGTGGAATTGCTTACTCCCTGTGACTATTCCAAAGCCATCTGCATTGGCTTGAACTATAGTGACCATGCAAAGGAGTTCCAGCTTCCCATTCCAACCGAACCGGTTGTATTCATGAAGCCCTCCACCGCCGCGCTTGCTCCAAACAGGGAGATCATCTACCCAGAGATGAGCAACCGCCTCGACTATGAGGCAGAGCTTGCCGTGGTAATCGGGAAGAAAGCCCGTTTCGTCAGTGAGGAGGATGCTGCTTCCTACATACTTGGCTACACGTGTGCCAACGATATTACTGCCCGGGACCTGCAACCGAAGCAGGGCCAGTGGACCGTGGCAAAGAGCTTTGACACCTTCTGCCCCTTCGGACCGTTTATCAGCGATGAGGTCGATCCAGCAAACCTTGTCATCGAGAGCAGGGTCAATGGAAGGACGATGCAGAAGTCCAATACCAGCAACCTGATCTTCTCAGTCCCCTTCCTGGTAAGCTACCTCTCCAGGGTCATGACCTTGCTCCCTGGAGACATCATCCTTACCGGTACCCCGGGAGGGATCAGTGGGATGCACAAGGGTGATACGGTGGAGATCCTGATCGAAGGACTGGGAGTGCTCCGCAATACCATAGCCTGAAGAGAGAGCCGAGGTTTTTATTCCCTCGGCTCATTTTTCTTTTCGTTTTACCTGTAATAATAAACAACCTATCAATAGTAGTACGTTACCTGAACATCCTTTCCATCAAAGTAAAGCAAATCACCTTGAGGGTAGTGCCATGTTGCCCTGAGCCGAGTGAGAACACGCAAACCGTCCTGGATTACATACTCACCGCACTCGGCGCTCCAGGGGACCTGTTCAAGAGACCCGTCCATAGAGGCCGCCATTCTATCCTCGGTAGAGAAGACCAGCATCTCACCTTTTTCAGAGAAGGTAAAAACGCCCGATACCTCCATTCCATAGGCTTTCATCGTTGCCTTGGCATGGGTGTCATCCATTGCCTCCCAGGAAACCATGCCACTGAGCGCAACAGTGGGAAGGAAGAACGCCTCTGCTAGATAGGTCACCAAACAGGCTTTATCCATATGACGGCCCCTCTGGTTGAACAGCCTGATCCTTTTGGCAAGATACCCCTCCATGGAACCTCTTCCATCGGCGAAGGAATCCAATCCCTGGAATGGAAGCCCATAGATATGGGAGTCAATATAGGCAAACCTAAGCGGCTCACTTGCATCAGTGATCTGTGTGTAATCGATTGAGATGGTAGGCTTATCCACTCCAAGAGAGAAGGGAACATCAGTGAAGACGGCCTTGAGTCCACTCATCTTCTGCTTTCCAATAAATCCACCTTCAATGAAGAACCGCTGGAGAGGAAGGGGATACCCTTCCAGTTCCGCAAGGGTGATCAACTCTTCATTTGATTCCAGGTTCTGTACGAACTACTGCTCAATACCAGCAAAGCGCTTCTGCAGCACAGAAGGAGGCAATAAAAGCACCAATAATATTACCAAAACTACTGCAATAATCCCCAATACCACCTTACTCCTCCTTCCCATACGTATCCTCCATACGTGCCAAGTTCTGCATCCATTGGGTAATGCTTTTCTGCATCACCATAAGCATCTCAGTGTCAAAGCCTGCAAAAAAGGACTCGACAAACGCAATTTCATCCTCTTCCCGTGTCTTCAGATGAGAGAGACACGCCTGTGTTGGTTGCAGCAACACAGTTCTCTTATCCTCATCTGATCTTGTAAGCTCAAGGAACCCTCGCTTTTCAAGAATCATGGCCATCTTTTTTACATTCTGCCTGCTGCTCCCTATCTTTTTGGAAAGCTGGGTCAGTGAACACTTCTGATGCTCACAGGAGAGCAACATTGCCAAGAGCAACCACTGCTTGGTGGAAACTTGTGCATCAATCTGGTCACCAAGGACCTGCAACCGGTTGGCAACAAGAAAGAGTGAGCCAAATACATTTGCCTTCATCTCATCATCACTCATCTTCAACTCCTATTAAGTAACTGGTTACGCATTATAGGCAACTAGGTATTCTTATACATACAAGAGGTTTTTACTATCTTTTTTTAAAAGGGCCATGGCTTTTACACCAAGGCCCAATGTCGTTGCTCATCTGAGCATGTTCATTCATTTCTCGTAGGCTGACTCATGTACTCCAGCTACTGCTCTTCCGCTCGGTTCATTCATTGCCTTGAACGCCCGGTCCCATTCCAAAGCTGTTGCTGTGGAACAAGCAACCGAGTCCTCACGGGGAACACAGCGCGCCGCACTCTCACTGGGGAAGTGGGAAGCAAAGAGGGTACGATAGTAGTACTCCTCCTTGGTGGCGGGGGTGTGGATCGGGTACCGCTTTGCAGCCAGGGCAAACTGCTCATCACTGACCAAAGAGCTGGTAAGCTGCTTCAGGGTATCGATCCAGTTGTAGCCTACCCCGTCACTGAACTGCTCCTTCTGTCTCCAGACAATCTCATCAGGCAGATACTCCTTGAACGCCTCACGAAGAATCCACTTCTCGATACGCTTATGCTCCCCAACAACCGGGCAGAGCTTCATGTCAGGGTTGAGATTCATCGCTACATCCATGAACTCCTTGTCCAGGAACGGGACCCTTCCCTCAACACCCCAGGCTGCCAGTGACTTGTTCGCCCGCAGGCAGTCATAGAGATGCAGCTTGGAGAGCTTCCTGACCGTCTCCTCATGGAACTCCCTGGCATTGGGAGCCTTGTGGAAATAGAGATACCCACCAAAGAGCTCGTCACTCCCTTCCCCGCTGAGCACCATCTTGATACCCATCGAGCGAATGACGCGAGCGAGCAAGTACATCGGGGTTGCTGCCCTTACCGTGGTGATATCGCTGGTTTCCAGATGATAGATGACATCACTGAGCGCATCAAGTGCCTCCTGGATGGTAAAATGCACCTCATGGTGGACAGTTTTCAGATGGGCAGCAGCAATTCGGGCTGCTTTCAGGTCGGGGGATCCCTCAAGCCCGATGGCAAATGAGTGGAGACGAGGCCACCAAGCTTCCTCCGTGTCTGCACTTTCCACCCGCTTTTGGGCATATTTTGCAGTAATGGCTGCAATGATGGAACTGTCCAAGCCACCTGAGAGCAACACCCCATAGGGAACGTCACTCATCAACTGACGCTTCACGGCAGCCTCCAGAGCCTCCTTGACCATCTCGATCGTTCCCCCATGGTCCTTGACCACATCGTAGCTGGTCCATGAGCGCTCGTACCACTTCCTGAGCTTTTTCTCAGGACTGTAATACAGGTGTCCAGGAGGAAAGAGTTCAATCGCACTACAGGTTCCTTCCAAAGCCTTCAATTCACTCGCCACATAGAAATGTCCCTGGTCATCCCATCCCTGATAGAGGGGAATGATACCTATATGGTCACGAGCAATAAGGTACACGTCCTTCACCTGGTCATAGAGAGCGAAGGCAAAGATGCCATTCAGGTCCTCAAGAAAATCAGGGCCCTTCTCCTGGTAGAGGGCAAGGATGACTTCACAGTCACTCTGTGTCTGGAACTCGTAGACACCCTCATACTCCTTCCTGATCTGCTGGTGGTTGTAGATTTCACCATTGACAGCCAACACCACATTCCTGTCTGCGCTGTAGAGCGGCTGACCTCCTGAGAGTGGGTCGACAATAGCTAGTCGTTCATGACTGATGATGGCCTTCTCCCCTTCATACACCCCCGACCAATCGGGACCACGGTGACGGATCTTCCCTGACATGGAAAGAATCTGGGAACGAAAGGCCTTTGCACTGCGCTGGATGTCAAACATTCCTACAAATCCACACATCATATACCTCCAAACGTAAAAAAGACGCTCCCCTCCCAGTACTTGGGTAGGAACGTCTTTGTTCTTGGAAGGATACTACCTGCTCTTTTACAAAGTTGCAAGAGCCTCATCCACTACAGAGAGTGCAGCATCAATATCTTTTTTCCCAACAACCAAGGGGGGAACAAAGCGCAAGACGTCGCTTCCAGCGCTTGCCACCAACACACCCTTGGCAAAACAGGCATCCACGACCTGCCGGGGAGGAACGGTAAGCACCAATCCATTGATCAGTCCCTTTCCCCTGACAGCAACGCAAAGGTCTGGATAGCGAACCACCAATTGAGCAAGTTTCTCCCTCAGGTACTCCCCCATCTCCTGGACATGGGAGGTGAAATCTGGATCGCTGATACGACGGACCATCTCTCTCACCGCGGCCATTGCCAAGGCGTTGCCCCCAAAAGTGGAAGCATGGTCTCCGGGAGTGAAGATATGGCTTGCCTTTCCTGTGGTGAGCATCGCCCCGCAAGGGACACCACCAGCAAGGGCTTTTGCAGAGGTAAGTACATCGGGTTTCACACCATAGACCTGATATGCGAAGGGCTTTCCACTGCGGCCCATTCCACACTGTACCTCATCATAGATGAGCAGGAGATTGTGCTCATCACAGAGAGTGCGGAGTCCCTGCAGGAAGGCTGGGTCAGCTGGGACAATACCTCCCTCCCCCTGGATCGGCTCCACGATAATTGCACAGGTTTTTTCTGTAATGAGCGCTTTCACGCTCTCCAGGTTGTTGAACTCTGCATAGCTGAATCCCTGGGGAAGCGGTGCAAAATTCTTATGGTACTTCTTCTGCCCTGTTGCGGTGATTGCACCGTAGGTCCTCCCATGGAATGAATGCACCATGGAGATGATTTCACTACGAGGGGTCTCACTCTGGTGCCCGAATTTCCTGGCAAGCTTGAGGGAAGCCTCTGTGGCTTCCGCCCCACTATTGCAGAAGAACACCCGTTCCATTCCGGCAAGCGAACAAAGTTCCTTTGCCGCCTCCACCCCTACCTTGTTGTAGTAGAGGTTCGAACAGTGCAGGAGGCCTTCACGAACAACCTTGTTGATCGCCTCCGATAAACCGGGGTCTCCGTAACCAAGGGCATTGACAGCGATACCCCCGACAAAATCGAGATAGTGCTTGCCCTCTTCATCTATGAGGTACATACCCTTCCCACCGGTAAACACCACCGGCACTTGGTTGTAGGTATCCAACAGGTATTGTTTTCCTGTCTGTATTGTCTCTTGCATGCTCATGAGCGTTCCTCCTTGGTGACCATGGTCCCGATTCCCCGTGTGGTGAATATCTCAAGCAGGATGGCATGGGGAACCCTGCCATCAAGTACGTGCACACTACTCACCCCTCTCTCCAATCCATCAAGACAACACTGCACCTTGGGGATCATACCGCCATTGATCGTACCATCCTGTATGTACGCTTCAGCTTGTCTTGTACTCAATGTGCGTATGATGGAGGAGGGATCATCCTTGTCCTTGAGGATCCCTTCCACATCGGTGAGGAACACCAACTTCTGCGCAGAAAGGGAACCTGCAACGGCACTTGCCGCATAATCGGCATTGATATTATAGGTATTACCTTCCTCATCAACACCAACCGGGGAGACAACCGGTACGAAGTTATTGGAAAGCAGGGTCTCAAGGAGACTGGTGTCGACCTTTTCCACATGGCCAACATACCCAAGATCTCGCCCCTTGTCATCCAACTTCTTTGAACAGAGCAGGGTTCTTCCATCCTTGCCACTGATGCCAACGGCACTGATGCCTACCTGTTCGAGCTCACTGACCAGACTCTTGCCGATGGATCCACTGAGCACCATCTCCGCTACCTGTGCTGTCTCAGCATCGGTTACACGAAGCCCGTCAAGGAATTCGCTCTTCTTACCCAGACGGTCGAGCAGGCTGGTGATCTCCTTGCCTCCGCCGTGGATGACCACAGGTTTCAAACCGATGTACTTGAGCATCGCAATATCCTGGATAACCGACTTTTTCAGTTGCTCATCAACCATGGCAGAACCGCCATATTTGACCACGACAATACTGCCGGCGAATGTCCTGATGTAGGGAATCGCCTCAATAAGTACCTCAGCCTTGAGGATCTCGTTTGCCATCCTGTGTTTCATCAGCTTCTATAATCTCCATTTATCCGGACATACTCATAGGAAAGATCACAGCCCCAAGCGGTGCCTTCCCCCTCTCCGTCTGTCAAGGTTACAAGTGTCTGCACATCCCTCTCCATCAGGATTGCCTTTGCTGTGTGCTCATCAAAAGCCAGGGGAGACCCTGCTGAAACCACCTGTATCGTCCCCTTGGAAGAGGAAAAAAAGAGGTCAACAGCATGTGGATTGAAATCAGCTCCACTATACCCCATGGCACAGAGAATCCGTCCCCAGTTTGCATCACTGCCAAAGAAAGCTGTCTTGACCAGGTTGCTGCTGATGATCGAGCGAGCAAGAATCTGGGCTGTCTCCTTGTCCTTTGCTCCCTTGACCGTTACCTCGATGAACTTTCCAGCCCCTTCCCCATCACGAACAATTGCCTTTGCAAGTTCCTTATGGACATACAGGAAAGCCTGGGTGAAGGCTTCCCACTCCCTGTGGGAGGGGGAGAGTGTGCCACACCCACTCTTTCCATTGGCAAGGACCAGTACGGTATCATTGGTGGAGGTATCCCCATCCACACTGATCATGTTGTAGGTGTCTCGGATGGAGGACCCAAGCAGTTCTTGCAGTACAGGTTTATCGATGGTTGCATCGGTGGTGATGAAGCTGAGCATGGTCGCCATGTTGGGATGGATCATCCCCGAGCCTTTTGCCATACCGCCGATGGTTACCTGCTTCCCATCAATCTCAAGCGAGACTGCGACTTCCTTGGTGAAGGTATCGGTTGTAAGTATTGCGGTTGCCGCCTCACTAGCCCCCGATCTCGAGGCATCAAGGACCTTTGCGCAGTCATCAATTCCTGCAACAATCTTATCCATGGGCAAGGGAAGCCCGATAACACCGGTGGAACATACCAATACCTCCTCAGGTTGCAAACCCAAGGTTTTTGCCGTATGCACGGCCATGGCCTCGGCATCCCTGTCTCCTTGCTCTGCTGTACATGCATTGGCATTCCCGCTGTTGATCACAATAGCCTGTGCATGGAGGGAAGAGGAGACCAGCTTCCGGTCCCAGAGAACAGGGGCTGCTTTCACGAGGTTGGTGGTAAAAGATCCTGCAAAACTACAGGGAACCTCACTATAGACCAAGGCAAGGTCTTTTTTACGTTTCTTGACACCACAGGCTACACCATTGGCTGAAAAGCCCAGGGCAGCAGTAACGCCACCGTCTACTATTTGCATCACATGTTCCTCCTTACAGGGGGCTGGCAACCGTGGAGGCAAGACCAGTCTCTTCACCCAGATTGCACCGGATATTCATATTCTGCACGGCTTGGCCGGCAGCTCCTTTGACCAGGTTATCGATCGCCCCAATAGCAATAACTCGATTGGTTCTTCCATCAACCTTCCAGCCGATGGCGCACATGTTTGTATTCTTCACAAATCGGGTCTCAGGAAGAGAGGATCCCATCAAGCGAACAAACTTCTCGTCAGCGTACCACTTCTGGTATGCTGAGCTTACCTCTGCTTCACTGACCCCTTCCTTCAGGTTGGCATAGCAGGTAGAGAGAATCCCTCGGTGCATGGGAACCAGGTGAGGAGTGAACTGCACGACAAGCTCACTACCGCTCAACTCGCTCAACTCCTGTTCAATCTCCGGGGTATGACGGTGAGTCGCCACCCCGTATGCCTTGTATGACTCGTTGACCTCACAAAAGAGGGATCCAAGCTTCTCAGAGCGGCCGGCACCACTGACGCCACTTGCACTGTCTATGATCAGGGAATCTGGATCAACGAGCTTTTCAGCTACCAAGGGAGCCAAGGTGAGAATGCTACAGGTGGTATAGCAACCGGGGTTTGCTATCAGGTTTGCTGTTTCAATGCGCTCACGATGCAGTTCACAAAGCCCATAGACAGCCTCACTGAGCAGGTCCTTGCTCCCGTGATCAGTCCTGTACCAGGTTTCATAGACACTGCTGTCGCTTAGGCGATAATCGGCTCCGAGGTCGATGATGATACAACGCTCCAGTATCTCCCGGGTTACCTTATGGCTCGCTATCCCGTGGGGAAGGGCAAGGAACAGGACAGAGCACCGCTTGCTCGCTTCCTCAATATCTTCCTCTTCCAGCACCAAATCACACCCTCCCTCAAGAGAAGGATATATTTCACTGAAACGCTTTCCGCTGTAGGAGTGTGAGGCAAGGTAGGTAATCTCCACAGACGGATGATGTACCAGAAGGGCAACGAGCTGTGACCCTGCATAGCCTGTGGCACCAATGACTCCAACTTGTAGCATACGTTCCTCCAAAAACTCCATATTAGCATAATTATACAAAAATATTCGATTTTGACCAGACTCTTTGCATATATTTTCACAAATTTATGTATAAATATTAATTAAACCAATACACCAACTCTGAAGAAAACACCAATCCAAGCTTTTTTTGGAGAGAGAGCGAGGCTTTGTTTGCCACCTCTACGTGGCAGTATGGGGTGGTTCCTTGAGTGAGCAACCTATTGATATATGCTCTCTCCAATGCTTCTCCCACATGCATCCTCCGGTACTGGGGCAACACCTCCAGCATACCCATTGCACACTCGACATGCCTGCCCATGAACCCAGCTGGATTACCGTCGATCTCTGCGGCGATCATGACCCCTGCCTCGTATCGTTCACGGATATACGTTTCATCACCATGTTTGTAGTGATGCAACACCATAGGAAGGTCTCTCTCCTCGAGAGGGCGGATGAGGATGGACTCATCCTCAATAAGTGGTTGTGCCAGAAGATAGACAGCCTGGACACACTCCAGGGAGACAGCAAGACCTTTCCCCTTGAGCGCAGGAACAAGAGCCCCGGTGTGCACAGAGATGGGGCCCTTGCAACGGGAGAGCGCGTCGGCAAAGATGTCTACCGCTGCTGGGTTGAACAACGCCACCGCATAGGTTGCATCCTGAACATGGAGCAATATTCCATCTTCATCTGCAATAAGCACCTCTGCTATACCTTCTTCCAATGGTTCGATCAAATCGATATAGGTAGTTCTCCCCTTCAGGGAGAGTGTCTTGATTACATCCATAGCCTACTGTAACGCAAGATGGCGCTGCTGTCAGTGTCGCAGGCTGTTGATTCCATGAAAAGCCAAACCTTATAGAGAATCAGAATGAACCCTGCAAAAAGGGACTTGGATCGCTGGGTGCCATCAGGACAAAGAGCGTAACAAGCATCAAAGGCAGGAATCCGCCTTGCCATGGTTCCGATAGTTAGGAAGAGAGCCCCAACACAGGCTACCAAACCAAGCTCGGCGGCAAGCAATACCGGGGAAAAAGCAACACCAGAAGTATTACGGTTTCCACGATCATAAGATTGCACTGGGTGAGCGTTCTCTCACCTTGCCTCCCTGCCAAGCATCTTCTCAACAAGTTTGAGCAGTACATCGTCAACCACAAGATCTGCTCGGCTGGTTTTGGCATCTATTCGTGGCCGTTTCATCAATTGCTGATAGGCATCAGCAATCCAAAGCGTCGCTGTCTCCGGTGGGACAATACCGGTATCAATGACCAAATCAAAGAGGGAAGCATCGCGCTGGTTATACTGCAGGTCGGACTGGACAAAGGATGTCCTCACCAGCTCCTGGTCTATGAGTGCTTTCCTTGCCTGCTCTTCAGTCCCACCCCGCTCTTTCTGTTTTCTCTGGACCCTCACCTCAAGCGGAGCCTTGATCCGTACATTCAGGACATCAGTATAGCCTTGCAGGAGACCAAACCCCCCTCGACCAAGCATGACCACATTGCCAACCTTGGCAAATGCACGCATGACTGCAAGGAGAAAATCAACGGTTCGATACCGATGTTGGTCAAATCGTTCCCAGAATGTGGGCAGACTGTCATAGACTTCGTCAAACCCACTGAAGCCATACTCATGCATGACTTTCTCAATATCTTGCTTGTCCACGAAGGAAAGCCCCAGTTGCTCGGCCACTTGCTTGGCAATGAAGGTTCCTTCACTGCCAATCTGACGGGAAATAGTAATGACTCCCATAGGTACCTCCTCTGGCAATTTCATGGTAAGTCAGTACCTTTGAGCTGTCAAGGAATCGCCCTTAAAGCTGGTCATAGGAGAAATCAAGTACCTGTTCTATAAAGAGTTTAGCGAGCAACGGATCAAACTGGGTGCCAGCGCATTTTTTGATCTCCTTTGCCGCTTGAACGGCGGAGACTGCCTTACGGTAGGTTCTCTCACTGGTCATCGCATCAAAGGCATCGGCGATTGCAATCATCCTGGACTGCAAGGGGATTGACTCCCCACGTAGGGCCTTGGGATATCCAGTTCCATCAAAGTGCTCATGATGGGCAAGTACATAGGGTGCCAATACCTGCATATCCTCTACTGAGCTGAGGATACGGAAGCCGATCTCGGCATGTCGTTTCATCTCCTCCCATTCCAGAGGGGATAACTTTCCATCCTTGTTGAGTATATTTTCAGCAATAGCGATTTTACCGATATCATGCAAAAGGCCTACCAAGCGTAGCTCGTTACACGATCGCTCACTAAGCCCATAAGCTCTTCCCAGCTGTTCACTGAGTTCACTGACTCGTCTTGAGTGAGCCTCTTCCCGTTTATTTTTCTCATGAAGCGTGTTGATGATGGCATAGACAGCTTTTCCCTGCATCGGGGGACCATCGAGCAATTTCTGGGTGGCAAGGTGTTTCTCAGCCAACTTCACCGCCTCATTCAAGTCAAACGAGGCATCCTCCACGACATAGAGCCCAAAACTGATCGATGGAGCAACAGCATCCATTACCCTGAATGTTGATACTTTCTCTACTACATCCTCGAGACAGGTCTCACACTCCTCTGCCGTATATCCTGGCAGCAAGAGTGCAAACTCATCACCCCCTGCCCTGAAAAGGTTTGGACAATCAGGGAAGGTTTCCCGCAATAGGACAGCGACCTGTTTCAGGATTCTGTTCCCTTGCTCCCTTCCGAAGGCCTCGTTGATTATCCTGAGACGATTCATATCTGCAAATACCACACTCAAGGGAAGATTCCCCTCAAGGGTCATATTGCTGATAACCCGCTCGAACTCCACCCGGTCGTATAAATCGGTGAGCGCATCATGGGTAGAGGCATAAAGAATCCTCTTCTCAGCAAGCTTTCGCTTGGTGATATCGACGGTCATGCAGAGACTGCTTAAATCTACAAGGTCCTCTTCAGAAAACACACAAAGGGATAGATTGGCCCAGATGGTTGAACCATCTTTTTTCAGGAACCGCTTATCGAAGATAAAGGAATCCTGCTCCCCTGTGAACATCTTTTGCGTGATTTGGTTACTCATCTGTACATCCTCAGGATGTGAAAATTCTGCCCACGTATGACCAAGCATCTCCTCTCTGGTATATCCCAATATATCAAGATAACTCTGGTTGATCCTCTGGATTTCCCCGGTCCTCAAATTGGTAAGAGACATCCCAATGGGTGCTTTTTCAAATATTGTCTTGAACTGCTGTTCGCTTTTTTTCAAGGCAGCAATATCGGCCAATCGATAAGCCTGACTAAAGAGAAGAAGACAGAGCAGGTACGTTCCTACTGGATAGAATACCAGTATCGGAAAGGTCATCACGGAAAATACATGAATCCTTACCGGAGAGGGCATAAGCAACATACAGAGCAGCATGATTGCATGGTCAACCAAACCAACAAGATAAAACTCGATATTGATATGGCGCCGTCTTTCAAGCACAACTTGATAGCGATAGTGATGCCAGAGGACGCCTACCATTGCACTCGTAATGATGGTTGCCAACCCAGCATAGAGGCCAACCCCACCATTCAAGATTCTGAAAACGGCCATCATACCACTTCCGATAA
>JAIMZO010000011.1 GCA_020054965.1 Spirochaeta sp.
AGAGTCCGGCTTCCCTGATGAGCTGCTTGATGCCTACGGTATGTCTGTTGAGGATATTATCGAGGGCGCCAAGAAAGCCATCAGACATACAAAGGCATAATACTTCTTCAGCGTTGCCTGAAGAGAGAAACAAAAGGAGATAGAAACACATGAAAAAGAAGATTGTTGTACTGGTGCTTGTCACCTTGCTGGCAACGGCTCTGTTTGCACAGGGGCAAGCAGAAAAGAGTGGTCCGACCTCTGAGAATCCATTGGTATTGCGGTATGCTCACATGAATCCAGCCTCCAGCCCGAACGGACTACAGGCCACCTACTTTGCTGATAAGATAGCTGAGAAGACCGGTGGGGCCATCAAGATTGAGGTGTATCCGGCAAGTCAGCTGGGATCCATCAGTGAGATGGCTGAAGCTGTTTCCATGGGTTCGATTGCACTTCACCATAACACCTATGGCGGGTTGCAGCCCTTGCTCAATG
Source organism: Spirochaeta sp. (assembly GCA_020054965.1). Next base: position 475 of record JAIMZO010000011.1, read on the forward strand.
ACCTGGGTCTGTTTGATACCCCATACCTTTATCGGGATGTCGACCACCTGCTCAAGGCAACTGATCCTGAGACCAGCCCTGCGCTCATGGAGTTGAACCAGAAGTTGATCGATACCAGAAACGTAAGGATTCTCTACTCCTTCTACTTCGGTACCCGTGAGTTGACTGCAAACTTCCCTGTCTACTCCCCTGCTGATTTGGCTGGAAAGAAGATTCGTGCCATTCCTTCCCCCATCTATCTTGCAGCAGTGGAAGGTATGGGCGCGGTAGCAGTTCCCATCGATTGGGCAGAAGTTCCTGTCGCCCTCTCAACCGGTGTCGCCGATGGACAGGAGAACCCAGTAAGTACACTGGTAACCAGCAATATCTATGAAGTACAGAAGTATGTCATGATGACCGACCATATCATGGGTAGTGAACCTGTCGTGATCAACGAGAAGGTATGGCAGTCGCTGAGTGACGAGCATAAGCAGATCTTCAGGGAAGTTGCTCGTGAAACACGTGACTGGGCATCCTCTTATGTACAGGAGAATGAGGCCAAGGACATCCAGACTCTCAAGGACAAGGGCATGACCATCATCACCGCAGCTGATGGCTTGAAAGTTGATGAGTTCCGTTCTTCCGTCAGCAAAGTAGTTGATGAACGCTTTGGCGATGCTTGGGGCAAGTACTACGAGATGATCCACGCAATCAAGTAGTTTAGTTTTCAGTGGTGGAGGCAGGATGGTATCCTGCTTCCACACATGTCTTCTCATACAAGGAATATTCCTATGCAAAGGTTCTTGAAAAAGATGGCTGGTCTGTATGAGCTGCTCGGCATCCTCTTCTTGTTGATGCTGTTCCTTTCAGTGCTTATTCAGATCATCATGAGAAATATATTCAATTCAGGGTCGATACAGTTGGAAGAGCTTGCTCGGTTTTCCCTGGTCTCATTGGTATTCCTGATGATACCGGTGTTGACCTGGAGAGGTCAGCATATCATTGTTGATATCGTAATCTTGTATCTTCCGGAGCGTGTGAAACGCTGGTTTTCAGCCATTACCCAGCTCCTGGTCATGGTCTTCGGTCTGTATGTGCTTAATGCCATCGTGACAATCATGGAATTCAATTGGAATGTACGAACTCCGGCTCTCGCAATGCCGAATGTGGTGTTTTACATACCCATCACACTGGGAGTGCTTGCCATGTGCATCTTCTCCCTCGCCGGTGCCATCATAACGCTTCGTGGTAGGGAGGTAGTCCAATGAGTGGTTCCATGGTGGTACTCCTGTTTCTGGTCTTGCTGACCACTGGGCTTCCTATTGCTGTGAGCATGGGCATTCCCTCTGCCTTGTATCTGATTGTGGCAAATATTCCTCCCAGTCAGTTGATCCAAAGAATGGTTACCAGTCTCAACTCTTTCCCCATGCTTGCCGTTCCCTTGTTTATCCTGGCAGCAGGACTGATGAATAGTTCGGGTATTACCGAACGGTTGTTTGCGTTTGCAAAATTGTTGGTTGGCCGCTTGAAAGGTGGCTTGGCCCAGGTAAATATTGTAGCTTCCCTGATCTTCAGCGGCATTTCAGGAGCGGCCCTTGCCGATGTCGGTGGGCTGGGGAACATCGAGCTGGAAGCGATGGAGAAACAGAAGTATCCGAAGACGCATGCTGCTGCCATTACTGCAGCCTCTGCAGTCATCGGTCCGATCTTTCCTCCTTCCATCCCCTTGATCATCTATGCGGCTGCCGCTGAGACTTCTTCCATGCAACTCCTGATTGCAGGGATTCTCCCTGCATTGATCATCGCCCTTGCCTTGATGGTCCAGGTGGCCTTCTTTGCCCGGCGGTACCACTATCCCAAGGGAGTGGAGAACAAGTATTCGTCAAGAGAGGTTCTTACTATTGTCAAGAGAGGGCTTCCCTCCATGTTCATGCCTTTGATCATGATGGGAGGTATGCTCTCTGGCCTGTTCAGCCCGACTGAGGTTGCAGCAATTGCTGTTACCTATGCATTGGTGTTGAGTGCCATATACAAGGAACTCAGCTTTGCCTCGTTTATCAAGACATGCAAGGAGACATTGCAATCAACGGCAAGTGTACTGTTTATTGTTGCCTCTGCTGCCATCTTTGCCTGGGTGTTGACGGTAGAACAGCTTCCCCAGCAGGTATCGGCCTTGATGCTCGGTATCTCTGACAATCCGGTTGTGCTCCTGATTCTTGCCAACGTGATTCTCCTTATTGCAGGAATGTTCCTGGAGTCCACTGCTGCGATTATGATTCTGACCCCGATTCTGTTGCCACCCTTGATGGCCAGTGGTGTTAATCCTGTCCATTTTGGCCTGGTAATGGTATTCAACCTGATGATTGGAATGATCACCCCTCCTGTTGGCATGAGCGTGTATATGCTCAGTCCAATTGTGAAGCTTCCAGTGGGGAAGGTATTCAAGGCAGTACTTCCATACCTGTTCTCCCTACTGGTGGCATTGGTGATTCTCACCTATGTTCCGCAGATCTCCCTGTGGCTACCGTCATTACTGTTCAATTAGAGGTGTGTGTATGAAATCTACCTATTTTCACCGTGTGCATCAACAGACCAAAACTCGCTTCTGGATCAACAACCCTACCATGGAGCAAGCCAAACGGGCTATAGAAGAAGGGGCAATTGGGTGTACCACCAATCCGAGTTATGTTTCAAAGCTCTTTGAATCAGAAGAGGATATGCGTGTGGTGAGGCGGATGATTGATCTGTTGCTCCCCTATGAGAAGGACGATTCCGTGCTTGCCTCCAAGGTTCAGCAGATGATGGTCGGCCGTCTTGCAGATCTGTTCCTCCCACTCTATCGATCCAGTGGCGGTACAGAGGGGTTTGTTACCATCCAGGGTGACCCGTTTGCTGAGACAGATACCAGCCGGATCATCAAGGAAGGCTTGGAGAATCATGAGATTGCTGAGAATATCTGCATCAAGATACCGGTAACCAAGTGGGGAATCGAGGCAATAAGCACCATGGTGGAACATAATATCCCCACGATGGCGACAGAGGTTATGAGCCTGAGTCAGGCCATATCCATTTGTGAAGCCTATCAGGAGGTGAGCAAGAGAAGTGGGAACACCCCTCCTTTCTATGTCACACATATCACCGGAATTCTCGATGATCATTTCAAGCGTGTCATCAAGGAACAACAGCTTTCCATTGATGAGGAGTTGGTTCGCTATGCTGGGCTCTCCATTGCAAAGAAAGAGTATGAGATGATGAAGGATAGGAAATATCCAGGAATCATGATCGGTGGAGGAGCAAGAAAACTTGAGGACTTCACTGAGCTGGTGGGTGGGGATTTGAGTATCACCATCAACTGGAAGGGAACTGCCGAGGTATTGATTGAACAGGACAAGGAAGTAGTTGACCGTATCGGTAACACGCTTAATGAACAGCAGATACAGACGCTCTGTGAACAACTTCCAGATTACCAGAGAGCATTTGAGACCGATGGTATGTCTGTTGATGAGTACTATGATTATGGCGGGGTAGAGTTGTTCCGTACCTCATTCCAGAAGGGATGGAATGCCTTGCTTGCCTTGATTGCTGAGAGAAGGGGAGCCAAATAATGGCTGAGAAAAAACATAGAGGGAATTTGCATACAGACAAGAGAGTGGAGAGGGCGAAGGGAATTGAGCGGGTTACCTTGACGTATGACAAGGACAGCATGATCTGCTATTTCTATCTGGAGAAAGGGTCCACACTTGAGATGCATACCCACCCTGAAAGCCAGAATGGCTTTGTGGTAAAAGGTCATATCCATTTTATCAAGGGAGATGGTGAGGTTTTGGACCTTCATGCAGGAGACGCATACTATTTTGCTTCCATGGAACCCCATGGCTCCAAGATACTTGAGGATACTGAGCTGATTGAGTGTTTCTCTCCCTCGAGGGATGATTACAAGGATTGATGATTCCTTGCTTTCATCAAGGGCTCTTGGTATGATACAGTGCTGTATGCAGGGGGATTCAATTCCATGGAAGACATGTTCAGGGTACGCGAAGGCCGCCCTTCAGCGGTTGAATGGGTGATAGAGAGGATCAAGGAGCTCTTGATCGACCAGAAGCTTTCTCCCGGGGATATGATTCCCAATGAAATCTCCCTTGCCGAGAGCCTGAAGGTTGGGCGCGGTACGGTACGCGAAGCCTTGAAGATTCTCTCTGCCTATGGGGTGATTGAGATCAAGCAAGGGCATGGGACGTTTGTTTCCAGCGCATCAAACAAGCGTCTATTCGATCCACAACTGTTCCAGATCCTTGTACAGGACCGTGATTACAAATCATTGACCCAGGTCAGGCAGTTGCTGGAAGAGGGTATCGTCAAATTGGTCATTGAGTCTGCGAGTGATGAGGAACTGGCTTTGCTCGATCAAGCAATGAAGGAGTTCCAGAGGGAGCTTGGTAAAGAGGAGGCTTCTGCCCAGAAAGCAGGTGCCCTGGACTTGCATTATCATCGCTTGCTTGCTCGATTTTCCCATAACAGTATTGTAGAAAACATCTACACCTTTGTGATTGATTTATTCACCAAGACCATCAACCCCATCCATGAGGGTGTTGACGAGGTACACCAACAATTGCATCAGGCAATTATGGATAGAGATGGTGAAAAGGCAGTGGAGGCAGTGCGTTCTCATACTGCAATTTGGGTCTGGGCCTATAAGGAGACCCATCCAGAGCACTAATCTACCAGTACTACCCCCTCTCCATCGAAGCCGTTGACCTTGATGACCAATGGCTTTTCATTTCTTGCATGAATGAAGTGTTCTGTCTCTGAGACAATCTGGAGGGCCTTGAGTTTCTCATATCGCATTGAACCAGATCGATAGGCCGGGTTGATGGTCAGGTAGAGACAACCCAGGCTTGTCATGTTCTGGAAGAAGTGGGTCCCTTGGCTTGGTTCCACCTGGAATCCCTGTAGCCCAGTCTCAACAATTACCTTGCTCCTGGATATCTGTGACCAGGTTACGGGGATACCCAGCCATGGGTCACAACTGCCCAATCTTCCTGCTACCACCAATACATAGTCTTTCTCTGCAATAACCATTGCTGCATTGAGTTTGTCGAGTTCCTTTGCCATGCTTTTCATCGAGGAAGCCGAGAACTGGTCGATTTTCAAGTAGATGATGTCCTGTACATGGTCAATCTTGCCGTTTCCCATCACCACATGGGAATGGATGGCAGCTCTCTCTCGTTCATGGTCGCTGATTGAGACATCACTCTCCTCGTTGCCTGCTGCGATAGGGCGAATCTGGAGAAGACTGAACTCCCTCATCTTTGGGGCAGCACGGTTCAGGTTTACCGCAAATTCGATTTCTACCGGTTTTCCCATTGCCTCGGTACCCAACTGAAGGACATCCCTGACGATGGCGGCTAGGGGGAAAGCGTCATACTTAAGGATTCCGTTGAAGGTGATTACCTTCTCCCCTTCAGCCCTGACAGACTCGCTCAGCATACCGCTTGCCGAGTCATAGGTGCTTGCAATGTATCTGATGGCATCAGGATAAGCCCAGGATTCACGGAAGTTGAGCAGTTCCAGGTTCTCAAGTCCCCCTTCTTCAAGTGGATGGTATCCACTTTTCATATTCAATGCGTAGAAGGTGTTCTGGCTGCTTGTCTGGTTGCCACCAAGGAATTGGGCTGGACGTTTTGGGTGGGTAGGGCTGAATCGCAGGGCAGAGCCATTGTCCACCACTGACTTACCGAATCCGAAGCTGAGCATGCCGACCCCATCCTCAGGCTTCTCTCCCCCCAGGGGATAGTAGTTGAGGGATCGGGCAACCCCACTGATGTTTGGATACCAGTAAGGACCATGGTCGCTTCCTATGACCTGCTGGATGATGACAGCCATTTTCTCATCCTCGAGCATATGCTCGGTTGCCTTGAGATACTCCTTTGCACTGCGGAAGAAGGTGGAGGCCCAGACCGCACGCACCGCATCACAGAGCTCCTGGAGTCTTGCCTCGTCAGACCCTTGGTTGGGAAGCATGCATGTCTCATATACCCCGGCGAACGGTTGGAAGTGTGAGTCCTCCAGGAGGCTGGATGAGCGCACACAGATCGGCTGATGGATAACCTGGATGATTTCCGAGAGGTTCAGGACCAGCTCATTGCTCAATGGTTTTGAGAGGAATATGTTAAGCAAGGTCTCATCGGGAAGGTCCCCTGAGGCGATATCGTTGAGATCGTTTTCCTCGAGGAACTGGGTGAACTGATCGGTGGTAACAACCACCGTACGAGGGATGGAGAGGTATACATCAGGGTATTTCTCAGGAAGCTTTGCTGCACGCAATACCATGTCGATGAAGGCAAGTCCTCGTCCTTTTCCTCCCAGTGATCCCCCTCCTATCCGGCTGAAGAAGAGCGTTTCGTCATAGTTGTCCCTACTGAATTGGGCAATGACTCCCTTGGTTCTCTCCTTGCGGTAGTTGCGGATGATTTCCGTCATCTGTTGCTGTACTACCTTTGCATCCCCATTGGCAGGGATCTTCAAGTCCTTGATCCTTGCAGCAATGGCGTAAAGGCTCTGTGCCCTGAGCCATCGTGAAAAGTCATTTCTCCTGGAGTGGAAAGCGAAGCTTTTCGTGGGGACCTTGGGAAGGACCCTCTGCAGGTCGCGCATGGTCTCTGCGCGGGCAATCTCCTCCATTGTATCGGGGTCTCGGAAGATAAAAGGGCCGAATCCATAATGTTTGGTCATGAACTTGTTCAGTTCAAACAGGAGTGCTGAATTGTTCTTCCAGAGGAAATACGCTCCTGCTTCCTCTGCCATCTCCTGGGCAGTGTTGTCACTGCTTTGGATCAGTATTGGGATTTCTGGATCTCTTGCATGAACCATTTTGGTAAGATACAGGCCTGCATACTTGTCCTGCTGGCCCTCCTTGAGGTAGGACATATCGGTGATGATACCCAGGATATTGCGTTGATACTTGCTATAGAGCTCCTGGGCCTCCTCATAGGTCCTGGCAAGCGCAATCTTCGGTCTACCACGCATCCTGAGGGTTTTTCCCCAGTTGTTCAGTGCTTCAAGGATGGCTGAGCGATTCTGTTGGATCAAGGTGGTGTACATCATGGGTAGGTAGGATGAGTAGAACCGTACTGAGTCCTCTACCAGGATGATCAGCTGGACATCTGCTTCCTGGGTGTCATGGTCAAGGTTCATCCTATCCTCTACCAGCTTGATCATGGCAAGGAAGATGGTGGGATCGCCCTGCCAATAGAAGAAATAGTCTATGTCCTTGCAGTCTGATCCCTTGATCATCTTGTTTCGCTTATGGCTGGAGGAGGGGGAGAGTGCAATGACCGGCATCTGCGGATTGCTCTTCTTGATGGTTGTAGCCAACTGCTCAACAGAGTCGGTCCCGAGGTCGAGCATGGTGACAACCAGATCAAAAGACCTCTGGCTCAAGAGATTCAGCGCTTCTTCCGCGGTACTGGTATGGGTGAACTTTGGTGGGTTGTTCAGCCCAAGCTGGGTGTATTCGAGGTATAATTCTTCCTCAACCCGTCCATCTTCCTCAAGGAGGAAACGGTCATAGTCGTTGCAGATGAGCAGCACGTTGTAGATATGTTTCAGCATCAGGTTGCTGAATGGCAACCAGGTTGGGTCAAGTGTATACATAACAGGTATTTTATCATGGGAGAGGAAGTTTGCATATTGTTTCAGCGTATTCATAAAATTGATTGAAAATTCAATTTTTATGTATATTTTTGTACGATAGGGTAAATATTAAAAATATAATCATGTTTTTCGCAATTCGACGTTGACATATCGATATAGCGGGTTTACGCTTTTTGGACAAGCAACAGCGTGTTGCAGCACAGACCAAGGAGAAAAGTCTAGGTATGTATACCCTTGAATCAGTAATGAAAGAACTGGAGAGAAAGAATCCCGCCGAACCTGAGTTCATCCAGGCCGTCAGCGAGGTGGTGGAGAGTGTCCTTGACGTGGTCAATGAGAATCCTGTCTATGAAAAGCACCGGATTCTCGAGAGAATGACCGAACCCGACCGGGTGTACACCTTTCGGGTCGAGTGGGAGGATGATGAAGGGAATCTTCAAGTAAATCGTGGATATCGAGTTCAATTCAATAATGCAATCGGACCTTACAAGGGAGGTCTCCGTTTCCACTCCAGTGTTACCCTCGGTACACTGAAGTTCCTTGGTTTTGAACAGACACTGAAGAATAGCCTTACCACACTCCCCATGGGTGGTGGCAAGGGAGGCAGTGATTTCAATCCACGTGGCAAGAGTGATAGTGAAATACTCCGCTTCTGTCGTTCTTTCATGACTGAGTTGCAGAAATATATCGGTCCAGAGACAGACGTACCTGCTGGGGATATTGGGGTAGGAGCTCGTGAGATTGGTTTTCTCTATGGACAGTATAAGCGTATCAGGGGAGAGAATACGGGCGTTCTGACCGGTAAGGGCCTTGGCTTTGGGGGGTCCCTGGTTCGCCCTGAGGCTACAGGCTATGGAACCATGTACTTTGCCCAGGCTATGCTTGAGATACATCAGGACAGTTTGGAAGGGAAACGGATCTCCCTCAGTGGATTCGGGAACGTGGCTTGGGGAGCGGCAATGAAGGCGACTGAATTGGGAGCCAAGGTGGTTGCGATCAGTGGCCCTGATGGGTATATCTACGATGAAGAGGGAGTAGGGACTCCTGAGAAGTGGGCCTTCATGCAGTATCTGCGTTCTTCAAACAATGATGTGGTTGCTCCCTATGCTGAACGATTTGGAGCGAAATTCGTTGCAGGAAAGAAGCCTTGGGAAGTCCCTGTTGATCTTGCATTCCCCTGTGCCATCCAGAACGAGTTGGATAAGGAAGACGCTGAATCCCTTGTTGCGAATGGGGTCAAGTATGTTGTTGAGACTTCAAATATGGGTTGTACGGCTGATGCAGCGACATACTTCATTGAGCAACGTATACCCTATGCCCCAGGCAAGGCTGCCAATGCGGGGGGGGTTGCCGTCAGTGGACTTGAGATGAGTCAGAATGCCATGCATCTTTCCTGGAGCGCTGAAGAGGTCGATGAGAAGTTGAAGGGTATCATGGGGAAAATCCATCAATCATGCATCTTGGAAGGCCGGGAAGATGATGGGTATATCAACTATGTGAAGGGAGCAAATATTGCTGGCTTCAAGAAGGTTGCCGATACCATGGTGCAACTCGGCTATTAATTGTAGCGTCCCCTTCGGGGTGTGTATCAGGAGGGCCTCCAGTATGTTGGGGGCCCTTCACTTTTTCAAGCAGCACTAGCCATCACACAAAATATCCGATGTGATCATATGTCAATGATCCTCAATGAGCACGAAATATGCACCTGATTCCTACCCTCTGTGAGGGGATGCTTCATCAGTGGTTCTCGTATTGCCAGCAAGGAATAAGAAGAAATTTCCAATTCTCTATTCGTCCATTTCCAACGGTATCAATACGCATTATTTAAGAGACGATACATGATTGCTATAAAACCTGTATAACACTATATATAGCGTTATGTAACTTTATATAGCGCTATAAATGTTGTATTGTCCGCTTGCCAAGTTCATTTCGCCATGGTATGGTAGATGAGGGTCGACGGGTTTCGACCCGCTTTCTTGCACCACTTCTCTGGCAGGAGAGAGGACACTATTTTCTTCAAGAATTGTGAATTAAAATATATAGAGGGATTACATGAGCGCTGCTAAGAATGAATTGAATCCGTTGGGTCGTAAGATTTTCCTTGACCGTTATGCACTGAAAGATGTCCGGAAGGAGACGTTGAAGGTTGGGGATGTTGTGGTTGCAGTAAGCAACCCCAAGACTGGTCAGAGAGAGATCGGAACGGTCACGGAATTGAACGATGGGGATGCCATCACCGTCAAGCTTGATGAAGGTACCATCTTGCACGTGAAACGTGAGGATGTTGACAAGCCGCTTGAGACCGACCCAGCACAGATGCTTGCTCGTGTAGCGAAAGGTATCGCTTCCCAAGAGAAACCGGAGGTGCGAGAGCAATGGGAAAAAGAGTTCAATTGGCTCCTGGAGGACTGGAAGTTTGTCCCTGGAGGCAGGATTCTCACTGGTGCGGGAACGGATCAGAACCTAACCTATTTCAACTGCTACGTGATCCCTTCCCCGAAGGACAGTCGTGGTGGCATCATAGCCTCTTTGGGCCAGATGACCGAAATTATGAGCCGAGGAGGGGGGGTAGGCATGAACATATCATCCCTCAGGCCACGGCACAGCTACGTCAAGGGCGTAAACGGCCGATCCAGCGGTTCGGTAAGCTGGGGCGGGCTCTTCAGCTTCGTAACCGGCCTGATTGAACAGGGTGGTTCCCGTCGTGGTGCCTTGATGCTGATTCTCAACGTTTGGCATCCTGATATTCTTGATTTCATTGAGTCCAAGCGTGAGATGGGCAAGATAACCAATGCAAACATTTCTGTCGGAATTACCGACGATTTCATGGATGCGGTACGCAGTGACAGGGACTGGAATACCTATTTCCCTGATACCACCGACCCCGACTACAACGAAAAGTGGGACGGTGATATCGAGAAATGGAAGAAGAGTGGGCATAAGGTCCAGGTGTACCAAACAATGAAAGCACGAAAGATTTGGGATGCCATTGTAGAGAGTGCCTGGGCAAGTGCCGAACCTGGGGTTTTCTTCATCGACCGCTACAACAAGATGTCCAACTCGTGGTACTACTCCTCCATCCAGAGCACCAACCCCTGTGGGGAACAGGGTCTTCCGCCTTGGGGTGTGTGTAATCTTGGGTCCATCAACCTCAGTATGTTTGTGAAGGACAAGAAGGTGAACTACAAGGACCTGGGCAGGGCGGTCCGCTTGGCAGTCCGTTTCCTTGACGATGTCATTGACGATACCCCCTACTTCTTCGAGGAGAACAGGAAACAGCAGCAAAGTGAGCGTCGTATCGGGCTGGGGACCATGGGTCTTGCCGATATGTTGATCAAGATGGAACTTGCCTATGGCAGCGAAGAGTCCCTGTCCTTTATTGAGGAGCTGTACAAGTTCATCTGTGTTGAAGCCTATGCAGAGAGTTGTGATCTTGCAAAGGAGAAGGGAAGTTTCTCTCTCTTCGACGCTGAGAAGTTGCTTGAGAGCGGCTTCATGAAGCAGATGCCGGAAGAGATCCGGCAGAAAGTCCGTGAGCAGGGCTTGAGGAATGTCACCCTCCTGACGCAGGCCCCGACCGGGACCACCGGTACGATGGTCAATACCTCCACTGGGATCGAGCCCTACTATTTCTGGGAGTGGGAGCGAACAGGAAGGATGGGAACGAACATCGAGCGGGTGAAGGTGTATGACGACTGGATAAGGGAAAATCCCGGAGCGAAGAAGCCTGACTACTTCGTCTCTGCTATGGACCTTGCTCCCGAAGGGCATGTCAAGGTGCAGGCAGCAATCCAGAAGTGGGTCGATTCCTCTATCTCCAAGACAGGCAATACTCCCAAGGAGTACACGATAGAGCAGACAGGCAAGCTCTATGAATTGCTTTATGACCTTGGTTGCAAGGGTGGTACCACCTATCGTGATGGATCACGTGATACACAGGTCTTGACGGTCAAGAAAGAGGAGAAGAAGGAAGCTCCTGTGGTGACCCGTTCCAGTGAACCCAAGGCACGGATACGCTCCACTGTCTTGAGGGGAACCACCTACCGAAAGGTCACTCCGATCGGAACGGCTTACATCACCGTAAATTGTGATGGTCCGGACCCAAGCGATATTTTTGAGGTATTCATCAATGTAGCAAAGGTGGGCAGTGATGTGGCAGCCGATGCAGAGGGACTGGGAAGACTGATTAGCTTGTTGCTACGCATGCCTTCCCCCCTGACCCCGGACCAGCGTGCCCAGGCGATCATCAGCCAGCTTTCGGGGATCGGAAGTGGCCGCTCCATGGGATTCGGACGAAACCGGGTAATGAGCCTGCCTGATGCTGTAGCACAGGTGCTGCAACAGCATATCGGATCGACCGACTCCGACCGTGATGCCTCCCGTCTCCCTGATGAGGATGATGAGGAAGATGATGATGGACAGCTGGACCTTGGTCTTCCTTCTTCCGGTAGCTCGGTGAAGCCAGATATCTGCCCGGTCTGTGGTAATGTCACTTTTGTGAATATCGAAGGTTGCAAGAAATGTTTTTCTTGCGGCTATAGTGAGTGTTGACCAAAGATTCAGCAATACCTACTCTCACTAGGAGGTAGGGAACATATGGGCAATACACGTACAACCCGTCCTCCTGTGGCGGGTTTTTCCTTGTACAGGGGTCTGGAGAAGAATGTTTATATCCTGTTCATCATCCGAATCATCAACAGGTTCGGGGATTTTGTGCAGTTGCTCCTGGTCCTTATTCTCACCGGTAAGCTTGGCCTCTCCCCGGCACAAGCTGGATTTTTTGTCTCATTCAGTGTTATAGCAACCATGGTTGGCCAGTTCTCCAGTGGGTATATTGCTGACCGATGGGGAAGAAAGACTCCACTGGTAATCTGTCAGGCTGTGGTCAGTCTCTCATATCTTGCAAGTGCTGTGATGTTTGGTTCATTTCCTCATCTGGTACCGTACCTGATCCTTCTCTCCAGTCCCTTCCGTGGAGGGACCGCTCCCCTCACCAATACCATGGTTGCTGATTTCAGCCCGAGCGACCAACTCTCCCGGTCGTTCAGTCTTCTCTATCTGGGGACGAACATTGGAGTGGCCCTTGGTCCTGTTGCAGCTTCCTTTCTCTATGCACGTTCGATCGTGTTGCTCTTTTTATTCTCCTCTTTCCTGATTTTCCTCTCTACACTCCTGTTATTGCGTGGAATCGCGAAGAGTGAAATCCACTATACCAAGGAAACTGCTACCATTGCCAAGAAGCTGCGGATGCCTCCCCTCTTGATACTCTTTTTCATATTGTTTGCCCTCTACGGTCTTGCCTATGCGCAGAACACCTTCACATTGCCTCTTCAGTTTGCTTCCTTGTATGGGGAAGTGCTTGGGTCGAGTCGGTATGCGTTGTTGATGACGGTAAATGCAGTAACTGTGTTGGTTGCAACGGCTTTCCTTACCACATGGACGCATAGACTGGGCCAACTGTTTTCCATGGCGCTTGCCATGGTATTCTATGTGGTCGGGTATGGGATGTATGCTGTTTGTACTGTCTTTCCCCTACTCCTGGTCGCAACATGTATCTGGACCTTTGGGGAGATCCTGATGGCAACCAATGCCAATGTGTTTGTGAATGCCTATGCGCCTCCCTCTCTTCGTTCACGGTGCAACTCATCGCTTACGATTGCATCCAGTTTGGGGCACTCCATTGCCCCAATAGGTGGAGGATTGTTGCTGGCAGTGAGCGGATATGCCCAGCTCTGGGGTATATCCGCTGGGCTTTGTTTTCTCCTTGGGTGCGGTTATATTGCACTAAATAAATACTTGAAGAGATGATATATAACTAAAAAATGGAAATCAATCCTGATAAGGTTGCAAACGATTCCTTATTGGTTTAAGATTGGAATCTGAAAAAATCTGGTTGGATTTTTTTTTGTTCTCGCAAAGGGTAGCCCACTCAGGGTTACATCAAATACTGTTTTTATGGAGTGTCAAAATGGGTAACAAAAAAAGGGTTACTATTGACGGAAACACCGCTGCCGCGCATATTGCCTATGCCTTCAGTGAAGTAGCCGCAATCTATCCGATCACCCCGTCCTCCCCGATGGGAGAGTTCGCGGATTCTTGGTCCAGTACTGGGCGTAAGAACCTTTGGGGTAAGAGGGTAGAAATCATGGAGATGCAGTCTGAGGCTGGTGCGGCTGGTGCCGTTCATGGTGCTCTCGCTGCTGGTGCTTTGACCACCACGTTTACTGCAAGCCAGGGATTGCTTCTGATGATCCCGAACATGCACAAGATTGCTGGTGAGATGACACCAACCGTCTTCCACGTGTCTGCAAGATCCCTTGCTGCACAGTCTCTCTCAATCTTTGGTGACCACTCCGATGTCATGTCCTGCCGCAATACCGGCTTTGCCATGACCTGTGCAAACAATGTACAGGAGACCATGGACATGGCCTTGGTCGCACACTTGGCTACACTTGAGTCCCAGGTTCCCTTTCTCAGCTTCTTTGATGGTTTCAGGACTTCACACGAGTTGCAGAAGGTCGAGGAAATTTCTTATGAAGACATCAAGCCGTTGATCAAGGAAGAGTACATTCGCCGCTTCCGTGAAAGAGCAATGCGCCCGGAAAAGCCAAGGCTGAAGGTCGCAGCCCAGAACGAAGATGTCTATTTCCAGGGTCGTGAGACGGTCAACAAGTACTACGATGTACTGCCTGGGATCGTCCAGAAGTACATGGATGAAGTCGAGAAGCTTACCGGTAGGGCATACCACCTCTTCGACTATGTTGGGGCAGAAGATGCAACTGATGTAGTGGTTATCATGGGTTCCGGTGCCGATACCATGGAGTGGGCCAGTGATTACATCAACAAGAAGGGTGGCAAGACCGGTGTTCTCAAGGTTCGCCTCTATCGTCCGTTCAGTGCGAAGCACTTCCTGGAAGCTCTTCCCTCTTCTGTGAAGCGTATTGCAGTCCTTGATCGCACCAAGGAGCCTGGCTCCCTCGGTGAGCCACTCTACCAGGATGTCATCACTGCTCTCAGCCAGATGGATAAGAGCGATATCAAGGTATACGGTGGCCGGTACGGTCTTTCCAGCAAGGACTTCACTCCTTCCCACGCAAAGGCTGTCTTTGATCACCTTGCAGGCAAGCCGTTCCACAACTTCACCGTTGGTATCAATGACGATGTAACCAAGAGATCTATTCCTGTACAGGACATGATTGATGTTTCTCCAGAGGGTGTGGTTTCCTGCATGTTCTGGGGTCTTGGTTCCGATGGTACCGTTGGTGCAAACAAGAACTCGATCAAGATCATTGGTGACAACACCGATCTTAATGCTCAGGCATACTTCTCTTACGATTCGAAGAAGAGCGGCGGTATCACCGTCAGTCACCTTCGCTTTGGCAAGGGGAAACTGACCATGCCGTGGTTGATCGACCATGCTGACTTTGTCGCTTGTCACAACCCTGCTTATATCGGTCGCTATGACATGCTCGCTCCTCTCAAGAAGGGTGGGGTGTTCTTGCTCAATAGCCAGATCTCATCCGATGAGATTTTCGAGCACCTGACCCGTGAGATGCAGGAACAGATCATCGAGAAGAAGATCCGTTTCTACAACATCAATGCACTTGAGATTGCAGAGAAAGCAGGTCTTGGTACCCGTATCAATACCGTTATGCAGGCTGCATTCTTCAAGATCAGCCAGGTTCTTCCTGAGACCGAGGCCATTGACTTGGTCAAGCAGTACATCAAGAAGACCTTCCTCAAGAAGGGCGAGGAAATCGTCAAGAAAAACTGGGCAGCAGTTGATGGTGCCAGTGAGGCTCTTCATGAGGTTGCTATTCCTGAGAAGATCACCAAGAGCTATGAACCGGCTCGCTTGATCCCTGAGGATGCCGGTGACTACGCAAAAGACATCATAGAACCCATCATGCACCTCAAGGGCAATGATATTCCTGTTTCCAAGATGTCTTTCGATGGAAGCCTGCCTACCGCTACCGCAAAGTTCGAGAAGCGTGGTGTTGCTCCCTTTGTTCCCCACTGGATTGCCGAGAATTGTATTCAGTGTAACCAGTGTGTACAGTCCTGCCCGCACGCAGCAATCAGGGCAAAGCAGATTGAACCAAAGCATTTGGAAGGCGCTCCAGAATCATTCAACGTATTGAAGTCCAATACCAAGAATGACAAGGACCTCCAGTTCAAGATTCAGGTATATACCGAAGATTGTCAGGGTTGTGGTGTCTGTATTGAGACCTG